>QGVD01000136.1 GCA_003242685.1 Pseudomonadota bacterium
CGCTCCCCGGCTTAAAGGGTTCAACAAGCAGAAGGGGGCCGAGTACGGTTCTTTAACAGTTCCTCCGCAGGCGGCGCGAGGGGCGCGACATCCTGCTCATGACGCACATCGTGCTCGGCTACCCGAGCTTCGCGGAGTGCCGGGACGTGATCGCTTCGATGGTCGACGCGGGCGTCGAGCTGATGGAGCTGCAGATTCCGTTCTCGGAGCCGATGGCGGACGGACCGGTGATCCTGCGCGCGAACCAGGAGGCGCTCGCGCGCGGCGCGCGCGTCGGCGCGTGCCTCGACTTCGCGGCGCGGATCGCATCCGAGTTCGAGATCCCGTTCCTGTTCATGACCTACTACAACGTGCCGCTGCAGCACGGCATCGAGCGCTTCGCCGATCGCATGCGCGCCGGCGGCATCGTCGGGTCGATCGTGCCCGATCTGCCTCCGGAGGAAGGGCGAGCGTATTTCGACGCGCTCGCCGAGCGGGGGCTTGCGCCCATCCTCATCTTCTCGCCGAACACGCCCGATGCGAGGTTGCGCTATCTCGCGGACCACGCGCGCGGCTTCGTCTACTGTGTCGCGCGCAAAGGCGTCACCGGCGCCCGGACAGAGTTCACGGAATCGCTCGAGCGATACCTCGGCCGCTGCCGCGCAGCGACGTCTCTGCCGCTTGCCGTGGGGTTCGGCGTGCGCGAGAAGAGCGACGTCGACTTCTTGCGCGGCAAGGCGGACATCGCCGTAGTCGGCTCCGAGACCCTGCGCGTCCTCGACGAGCAGGGCGTCGGCGCCGTTGGCCGCTTCATCCGCTCGCTCCGATGACGGCGCGCGGACGCACGAAGCGGGCGGCTTGTAATACCATGGCGGGCGGCCTCCAGGAAACAACGAACATGAAGATGGCAGGGGAAGTTACTGTTTCACCTATGGAATGTTTCATCGCGCGCCGCGCCGAAGAGAGCAGGGCCCGGGGTGGGGAGCTGCGGAGGCCGGGCACGTCGAGAAGGTTCTTGACCGCTCCGCTCTTCGCCTCGTCCGCGTTGCTGCTCGCGGCGATGGCTGGAGCGGAAGCGCAGCCCGTGACCGCCGAGCGCCTCCTCGAGGCCGACGAGAACCCCGGCGAATGGCTGATGGACGGGCGCACGTACAGCGCGCAGCGCTTCAGCCCGCTCGATCTGATCAACGAGCACAACGTGACGGATCTCGGTCTCGCGTGGTACTACGACCTCGAGACGCTCCGCGGCGTCGAGGCGACGCCGCTGATGGTCAACGGCGTGCTCTACAACATCAGCGCGTGGAACGTCACGTACGCGCACGACGCGAAGACGGGCGAGCTCCTGTGGAAGTTCGATCCGGAGGTGCCGAGACAGTGGGGCCGGTACGCGTGCTGCGAGCCGGTCTCGCGCGGGCTCGCCGCGTGGCAAGACTCGATCATCATCGCGACGCTCGACGGCCGCCTGATCTCCCTCGACGCGAAGACCGGCGAGCCGCGCTGGTCGGTCGAGACGTTCGGCGACGAGTGGCCGTACTCGATCACCGGTGCGCCGCGCGTGTTCGACGGAAAGGTCGTCGTCGGCAACGGCGGCGCGGATCTCGGCGTGCGCGGCTTCGTCAGCGCGTACGACGCGGACGACGGTAAGCTTCTCTGGAAGTTCTATCTCGTGCCCGGCAATCCGGCGGACGGGTTCGAGAACGCCGCGATGGAGATGGCCGCGAAGACGTGGAACGGCGAGTGGTGGACGCTCGGCGGCGGCGGCACGGCGTGGGACTCGATCGCCTACGATCCCGAGCTCAACCTCGTCTTCGTCGGCACCGGCAACGGCTCGCCGCTCGTCCGCGAGTTCAGAAGCCCCGGCGGCGGCGACAACCTGTTCCTCTGCTCGATCGTCGCGCTCGATGCCGATACGGGCGAGTACCGCTGGCATTACCAGGAAGTGCCGGGCGAGGAGTGGGACTACACGTGCACGCAGTCGATCGTGCAGGCGGAGCTCACGATCGACGGGCGCGAGCGCAAGGTGCTGCTGCACGCGCCGAAGAACGGCTTCTTCTACGTGATCGACCGCGCGACCGGCGAGCTGATCTCGGCCGAGGAGTACGTGCCGGTCACGTGGGCGAGCCATATCGATCTCGAGACCGGAAGACCGGTCGAGAACCCGATGGCGCGTTACGGCACCGAGCCCGTGCTCGTCGCGCCCGGCCCCGGCGGCGGGCACAACTGGTTCCCGATGGCGTTCAATCCGCTGACCGGTCTTGCATATTTCCCGACGTACGAGCACTGGATGGTCTACGCGCGCGACGACGCGTTCGAGCCCGTGAGGTTTCGGTCGAACTCGGGCTGGGGGGGTTATAGCGGTGCGGCGCTCGAGAAGCGGCTGGAGCTGCAGCGGCTGATCCCCGAGCTCGAGCGCACGTGGCTCACCGCTTGGGACCCCGTCCGCCAGCGGGCGGCATGGAAGGTGCCGCTGCCGCGTCACGGCAACGGCGGCGTGCTGACGACCGCCGGCAATCTCGTCGTCGAGGGCACGACGAAGCAGACGCTGTCGATCTTTCGCGCGACCGACGGCGAGCTCCTCTGGGAAATGTTCGTGCAGACGTCGCCCGTCGCGGGGCCGATCACCTATCTCGTCGATGGCGAGCAGTACATCGCGATCAACGCCGGCTTCGGCGGCGGAGCCGCGCAGGTCGAGCGCAGCACCGGCATCGCGCGCCATCGAGCGCCGGCGCGTCTCCTCGTATTCAAGCTCGGTGGAACCGCGGAGCTGCCGCCGCTCGAGGATGCGCCGCCCGCGCCGAATCCTCCGCCGCTCCGCGCGAGCGAGGAGTCCGTGCAGCGCGGCGCGCGCATCTACGCGCAGACGTGCGCGCAGTGTCACGGCCAGCTCGCGATCGGCGGCGTGAAGGACCTGCGCTTCATGAGCCCCGAGACGCACGCGTCGTTCCGCGAGATCGTCCTCGAGGGCACGCTCGCGGAGCTCGGCATGGGCAGCTTCGCGGGACTGCTATCCGAGCAGGACGTCGCGGACGTGCATGCGTATCTGATCGCGCGCGCGAACGAGGACTGGGGACAGTAGCGGAAGAAATGTGTCAGACACCGTTTTCCTGCGGAAAATGGTGTCTGACACGGGAGCTACCGCGCGAGCGTCGCCTCGAGCGTGATCTCGAGGCCGCTACGCAGCAGATTCGATACCGGGCACTTCTTCTCCGCTTCGGCGGCGAGCCGCTTGAACTCGGCGTCGTCGAGGCCCGGCACGCGCCCCTGCGTCGCGAGATGCATCTTGCGGATCACGGTGCCGTCGAGCGTGATCGTCGCGCGCGTCGTGATCTCCTCGGGCTCGTGTCCCTGACCGTCGAGATAGTTCGCGAATGCCATGCTGTAACACGCGGCATGCGCGGCGGCGATCAGCTCTTCCGGATTCGTGCCCGGCGCGTTCTCGAAACGGGTCGCGAACGAGAAGGGGACGTCACGCAGCACGTCGCTCGTGCTCGCGATCGTGCCGTTCCCTTGCTTCAGCGTGCCGCGCCAGATTCCGGTAGCGGTGCGTTCGATGGCCATTGCGACCTCCTTCTTGACGGTAGCGGGAGCCGCCGAGCGCCGCTCGGAGCGATCACTCCGAAGCGTGCAGCTTCAGCAGCTGGGGAAACAGCGTTTCCTTGTAGAACGACAA
>QGVD01000137.1 GCA_003242685.1 Pseudomonadota bacterium
GCGAGCCCTCCCAGGCCTTGTTGCCCACGGGCTCACCGGCGCGCACGGCCTTCCAGATCACGTAGATGAAGAGGAGCTGCGAGACGCCGTACACGAAGCCGCCGATCGAGGACACCATGTTCCAGTCCGTGAACTGCGCCGGGTAGTCGGCGATCCGCCGCGGCATGCCGGCGAGGCCGAGGAAGTGCTGCGGGAAGAACAGCACGTTCACCGAGATGGTCGACAGCCAGAAGTGCCACTTCGCCAGGCGCAGGTCGTACATGTGACCCGTCCACTTCGGCAGCCAGTAGTAGACGGCTGCCTGAATCGCGAACACCGCGCCCGTCACCAGCACATAATGGAAGTGAGCCACCACGAAGTAGGTGTCGTGATACTGGAAATCGGCGGGAACGATGGAAACCATCAGCCCGGAGAATCCGCCGATGGTGAACAGGAACAGGAAAGCCACGGCGAACAGCATCGGCGGCTCGAAGGTGATCGAGCCCTTCCACATCGTGGCGGTCCAGTTGAAGATCTTCACGCCCGTGGGCACCGCGATCAGCATGGTCGAGAGCATGAAGAACATCTGCCCCGAGAGCGGCATGCCCACCGTGAACATGTGGTGCGCCCAGACGATGAACGACAGGAACGCGATGGATGCGATCGCGTAGACCATCGTCTCGTAGCCGAAGATGGGCTTGCGCGAGAAGGCGGGGATGACCTCCGAGATGATGCCGAAGGCCGGCAGGATCATGATGTAGACCTCGGGGTGCCCGAAGAACCAGAACAGGTGCTGATACATCACCGGGTCACCGCCACCCGCCGCGGTGAAGAACGTCGTGCCGAAGAAGTGGTCGGTCAGCAGCATGGTCACGGCGCCTGCCAGGACGGGCATGACGGCGATCAGCAGATAGGCCGTGATCAGCCAGGCCCAGACGAAGAGCGGCATGCGCAGCAGGGTCATGCCCGGCGCGCGCATGTTCATGATGGTGACGATCACGTTGATGGCGCCGAGGATCGAGGAGGCGCCCATCAGGTGTATGGCGAAGATGGTGAACGGCAGCGCGTCGCCCATCTGCAGGGCGAGCGGCGGGTACATGGTCCAGCCACCGCCCGGGCCGCCGCCCGGCACGAAGAGCGACAGCAGCAGGATCGTGAAGGCGAAGGGCAGGATCCAGAAGCTGAAGTTGTTGAGGCGCGGCAGCGCCATGTCGGGCGCGCCGATCTGCATCGGGATCATCCAGTTCGCGAGCCCGACGAACGCCGGCATCACGGCGCCGAAGATCATGATCAGCGCGTGCAGCGTCGTCATGGAGTTGAAGAACTGCGGATCGACGAACTGCAGGCCGGGCTGGAAGAGCTCGAGCCGGATGAGCATCGCCATCGCTCCGCCGACGAGCCACATCGTCGCGGAGAAGACGAGGTACATCGTGCCGATGTCCTTGTGATTCGTGGCGAAGACCCAGCGCCGCCAGCCGTGCGGCTTGTGCTCGTGGTCTTCCTCATGGATGAGGCCGGGGTGGACGGTTTCGGCCATGATTCAGCCTCCGGTCAGCTCCGGTGATTCGCCGACGCGGCCGATGAGCCGCTTCAGGCGGCCCGCCACGTCGGCGCGCTCCTGTTCCGTAAGAAAGGCGCCGAGCTCGCAGCAGCGTCCCTGGCATTCGATCAGCAGCCGGTGCGGGTGCAGCGTGCTCTCGGCAGCCTGGAGCCGCACGCGGGCCCAGTGCCGCCTGAAGCGCGTCTCGTTCGTGCGTGCGCCCACGCGGGCGACCACGCGAACGCTGTCCTCCGAGATCTCGATGCGCTCGAAGTCGCGCCCGCGCGCGAGGCTCAGTCGCAGCGCGAAGTAGAGCACGGCCATTTCGAGCGCGGCGAAGGGCAGGGCAGGCCATGCGCCCTGTGCCGCGGCGAGCAGCGCCGCGGCGAACGTGATCGCGCACGTCACGGCGAGGAGACGCAGCGCGGATGCGTGGGTCAGCAGACAGCGCGGACGCAGCACGATGCTGACATCGCGCCCGGAGGCCGTGACGGGAGGCGCGACAGCGACCGCCGAGGGTCCTGCTCGGTGCGCGACGTCGGTTCTCATCGGCACGGGACGGCCTCCGTGAATCGCAGGGCTTCAGATCGTGCACGGGTATCGACGTAGCCCTAGCAATCGACGTTCCGCCCGCGCGCGAGGTTCCCGCAGTGCCGCGGCTCGAGCGCATTGCCCGGAGCACGAGACGCTCCGGGTCCGCGAGGTGTACTCTTCGCGCACGAGCCGGCGTGGCGTCGTTACCTGCACGTGCAGGCAGCGCGACCCGCAGGAGCCTCACCGTGAGCCTTTCCCCTCGCCCCGAGAGCGGCCCCGGGCGCATCTTCGAGGTCGGCTTCGGGTTCTGGTCTTCCAAGGTGCTGCTGACGGCCGTGGAGCTCGACGTCTTCACGACGCTGGCCGATCACCCGATGACGGGCGAGGAGCTCGGCCGGGCGCTCCGTCTTCATCCGCGCGGCATCTACGATTTCTTCGACGCGCTCGTGGCGCTCGGTTTCCTGGAGCGCGATGGGGACGGCGCGCAGGGCCGCTACCGGAACACCGCCGAAACCGCGCGCCTCCTCGACCGCAACCAGCCGGGCTACGTCGGCGGCATTCTCGAGATGCTCAACGCGCGTCTCTATGGCTTCTGGGGCGATCTCGGCGCGGGGCTGCGCACGGGCAGGCCGCAGAACGAGCTCAAGCGCGGTGGCAGGTCGATGTTCGAGACGCTGTACGCGGATCCGGCGCGCCTCGAGCAGTTCATGGTCGCGATGCGGGGAATCTCGACCGGTAACTTCAGAGCGCTCGTCGAGAAGTTCGACTTCTCGCAGTACGACTCCCTGTGCGACGTCGGCGGTGCGACGGGTCTGCTCTCGACGCTCGCCGCGAGGCGACACCCGCACCTGACGTGCATTTCCTTCGATCTTCCGGAGGTGGAACCCATCGCGAAGCGCTGGATCGTGCAGGAGGGCCTCTCCGATCGCGTGTCGACCGTTGCAGGCGATTTCCTGAAGGACCCTTTGCCGCGCGCCGACGTGATCACGATGGGCATGATCCTTCACGACTGGAATCTCGAGAAGAAGCGGCATCTCATTCGTGCCGCTTACGAGGCGCTGCCGGAGGGCGGCGCGCTGATCGCGATCGAGAATCTGATCGACGACGCGCGCCGCGAGAACGCGTTCGGCCTCCTGATGTCTCTCAACATGCTGATCGAGTTCGGTGACGCGTTCGATTTCACGGGCGCCGACTTCCAGGGCTGGTGCCGGGAAGCCGGGTTCCGCGAGTTCGAAGTGCTGCACCTCGAAGGGCCGTGCAGCGCGGCGATCGCCTGGAAGTAGGATCAGGTCTCGAGCGCTTTCACACCCGCGAGCGCGATCTGCTCGTCCTCGTGCGACTGCACGCCGGAAACGCCGATTCCTCCGACGCAGTCGCCTTCGACGAGAATCGGCACGCCGCCGATGATGGGCAGGTTCTCGGGAAACCTGAGGTACACCGGACGCTCCTTGACCCGGTCTTCCCAGACGCGCGAGGGCTTGTGGGTGAGGGCAGCGGTGCGCGCCTTCGCCACGGCGACTTCGGCGCTCAGGGCGAAGACTCCATCGTGCCGGGTGAGCAGCAGGGGGAATCCGGCATCGTCCACGATGGCGATC
>QGVD01000138.1 GCA_003242685.1 Pseudomonadota bacterium
CTACGCGCGCCGCGTGCTCGGACGACTCGAGGGCCGGAGCGTCGGCGGGGAAGCGGAAGCCGTGCCCATCGATTACTGTCCCGGCGACGTCTTCTTCGGTCTCGACTACCAGGCGCAGGTCGTGCCGGCACAACGCGACTTCCTGCTCGCGCTCAGGCGCCTCGGCATTCCCTGCCGCTTCCTGGTGCACGACATCCTGCCGGTGCTCCTGCCCGACTACTTTCCCGCCGGGACGGAAGCGGGCTTTCGCCGCTGGCTGTGCACGATCGCGCTGTTCGACGGCGTGGTATGCGTCAGCCGGGCGACCGCGAACGCGTTGCGCGACTGGTACCGCGTCCATGTGCCGGATCTCGATCCGCGATTCCGGATCGCGTGGGTGCACAACGGGGCCGACATCGAGAGCTCGGCGCCCTCGGCCGGCTTGCCCGCGGACGCGCCGGCGCTGCTCGAACAGCTCGCGGCGCGGCCGTCGTTCCTGATGGTTGGAACCATCGAGCCGCGCAAGGGCCACAGGCAGACGCTCGCTGCGTTCGAGATGCTCTGGACGCGGGGCATCGACGTCAACCTCGTCGTCGTGGGCAAGCAGGGTTGGCACGTCGAGGACCTGATCGAGCGCCTTCGTGCTCACCCCGAGCACAACCGTAGGCTGCACTGGCTGGAAGGCGTATCGGACGAGTACCTGGACAAGCTGTATCAGACTGCCGACTGCCTGATCGCGGCCTCGGAAGGGGAGGGCTTCGGCCTGCCGCTGATCGAGGCGGCGAGACGCGGACTGGCGCTCCTCGCCCGCGATATCCCCGTGTTCCGCGAAGTGGCCGGGGACCATGCCGCGTACTTCGACGGCCTCGAGGGGGCGGACCTCGCTGCGGCGATCGAAAACTGGCTCGCTCTGTACGCCGCCGGCAAGCATCCGAGGTCCGACGCCATGCCCTGGATGAGCTGGCGAGAAAGCACGCGCCGGCTGCTCGAGTTCGTGCTCGCCGACTGCCCGCGGGCACGGCGAGCGTGCGCCGAAGAGGGCGGCCGGCAGAGCGGGGCGATCGAGGCGGCACCGCAGGGAGAGCAGATCCGCGAAGGCGCGCGGAGGGCATGATCGGAAGGGGTACGGACATGGAACAGGTCAAGGAGGTGCGCCGCAGTGCGCCGGTCTTGAACGAGCGCGGCCTCGCCATGCAGGTATCGCGTCCCTGTCTGTCGGTGGTCGTTCCCCTGTACCGCGAGGGCCGGCAAGTACGGCAGACCGTCGCCGCGCTGGCGGAGGTGTTTCGCAGTCTGGACGCGACCTATGAGCTGATCCTCATCGACGACGGCAGCCCCGACGACACGTGGCAGGCGATTACGGAAGCGGCGAGTCGTTACGGCTTCATACGCGCCGTGCGTCTCAGCCGCAACTTCGGCAAGGAGGCGAGCGTGTGCGCTGGTCTCGAGATGGCGCGCGGCGACGCAGTGGTGGTGATGGACGGGGACTTGCAGCATCCGCCGGCGCTCATCCCGGAAATGCTGCGCCTCTGGCGGCAAGGGGATGCCGACGTCATCGACGCCGTGAAGCAGGACCGCGGAAAGGAAAGCGCGCTCAGCCGGATCGGCGCGAATCTGTTCTACCGGAGCTTCAATGCGCTCGCCGGACAGGATCTCAAGAACGCATCGGATTACAAGCTCCTCGATCGTCGGGTGGTCGATGCCTGGCTGCAGATGAGGGAGCGCAGCGTCTTCTTCCGCGGCATGAGCGCGTGGCTCGGATTCCGGCACAAGCAGGTGTACTTCGCGGTGCCCGAGCGGCAGAACGGCGCGTCCAGCTGGTCGACGCTCAAGCTCGTTCGGCTCGCGCTGACTGCCGTTACCGCGTTCTCCACGGCGCCGCTGCATCTCGTCAGCGCTGCCGGCGCGGTATTCGCGGTCTTCGCCCTCATCCTCGGGACGCAGGCGCTGTACTTGAAGCTCACCGGCTCGGCCGTGACCGGCTTCACCACCGTGATCCTGCTGCTGCTCATCATCGGCTGCGTGCTGATGTTCGCGCTGGGAATCATCGGCGAATACCTGGCGCGCATCTATGAGGAAGTCAAGGCGCGACCGCGCTACGTGGTGGCGGAAAGGATAGAGCCGGAGCGGTGACCCATGGGTGCCCGTTTCACTGACGTCGAGGAGCTGCTGCGACGGTTTCCGAAGACGCGTCCACCGCTCCCGGAGGCGCATCGGAAAGTGTACGTCGAGGAGTATCGCGCGAACCGCGAAGGGGCGAACCTCGCGAGCGCGATTGCGACGAAACTCGAGCAATGGATGCACCGGCGCGTCGCCGCGTTGCAGGGGCCGCGATCCGTGCTCGAAATCGGGGCCGGGACGCTCAATCATCTGCCCTACGAGCGCGCGCACGCGGCCTACGACGTGGTCGAGCCTTTCGTCGAGCTCTACGCGGCGAGCGAGCATCGGGGGCGGGTACGGCGCTTCTACGCGTCCACCGGGGAGATCGAGGGCGCGGCCGTCTACGATCGCATTCTCTCGATCGCGGTGCTCGAGCACATGACGGACCTGCCGCGCGAGCTCGCGCACGCGTGCCGTCTGCTCAGGCAGGAGGGTGTTTTCCAGGCCGGTTTTCCCACCGAGGGTGGAGCGCTGTGGGGCTGCGCCTGGCGCTTCGGGACCGGCATCGCGTACCGGCTGCGCACCGGGCTCGATTACGCGGAGCTCATGCGGCACGAGCACGTGAACCGCGAGAAGGAGATTGTGGCGGTCGCGGCGCATTTCTTCGACGACGTGCGCGTGGAGCGGTTTCCGCTGCCGGCGCGACATTTGAGCCTGTACACGTATCTCGAAGCGCGGCGGCCTCGCATCGACCGGAGCGCACGGTATCTGCAGAACGCGGACGGGCTCGGATCGCCGCTATGACGGGCGAATTCGCGCGGTACGCCGCGGTCGGCGCGATCGGCACGGCGGTATACTTGATGCTCTTCTTCGCGCTCGTGTCGCTTCCGATGGATGCCGTTGGCGCCTCGGTGCTCGCGTTCGTTCCGGCGCTGGTGGTCCAGTTTCTGCTCAACTACCACTGGACCTTTCGCAGTCGCAGCGAAAAGCTGTCGGCATTCCGGAGGTTCGCCGGCGTGTCGGCGACGGGCCTCGGGCTCAATGTGCTCGTGATGCATGCCGGCGTGAATATGGCCGGCATCGAACCGCGGTACGTAGCGATCCTGGCGCTGCTGGCCGTGACCGTGAACAACTATACGTTGAATCGAATCTGGTCGTTCAGACCGGGCAAGTAGGGACGGGGCGCGGAGAACGTGCTTGCTTCCCTCACATGGAGGTGGATCTGCGGATGAAGAACACGGCGGCAACGGAACCCGGTCGAGGGGAGGAAGCCGGCCGCGCGGCGGGGGCGTCGCCGCACGCCCTTGCGATCGCCGCCGGTATCGCTCCCGTCGGTCTGGGCGTCGTGGCGTTCCTGCTCGTCGTCGGCCCGCGCGCCCTGTATCCGACGAACATCGCCTGGCTGGGACAGGGAGATCCGGCGACGCACTATCTCGGGTGGGCGTTCTTCCGGGACTCGCCGTGGTCGTTTCCGATCGGGCTCAATCCGCGCTACGGGCTTGAGATCGCGAGCGCCATCGTCTTCTCGGACAGCATTCCG
>QGVD01000139.1 GCA_003242685.1 Pseudomonadota bacterium
CGCTTTGACACCGCAGCCGATGCGTCCGCCGTGCACGAACCCGAGGTCGAGTCCGACGAGCCGCTCGACGACGAGCAGGCGCTGCGCGTGCTCAACGCAGGTGCGGTGAACGGCGATCTCGCCGAGCTGCCCGAAGACGGCATCGATCTGCGCGCTCATCTTCTTGCCATCGAGCGCAGACTCGTGGAGCAGGCGCTCGCGCGCGCCGGTGGAACGGTCGCGCACGCCGCGCGCTTGCTCAACCTCCGTCGCACGACGCTCGTCGAGCGTCTGCGCAAGCTCGGTCTCGCAGCCGGCACGGCCGCGACGGAATATTGACGCCGCGCGGCACGATCGTGCCGCCGCGCGTGAAGCACCTCACGCTTTTCCTGCGATTTGCCGGACGGCACGACTCTTGCACCCCGCGTGTAGAACACCCGCACACGGGGGGGTCAGATGTCGGAACAGTCACTCGTTGACGCAGCGCTCGACGGCCGCACGCCGTCGCTCGAGACGTGCGCACCCGCGCACGGCGTACCGGAGCCCGTTGCATGCGCACCGAGCTCACGCCGTCTGCTGGAGCTCGCACGGCGCGTCGCTGCGAGCGAGTGCACGGTCCTGATCGCGGGAGAGTCCGGCACCGGCAAGGAAGTCCTCGCGCGCTTCATTCATCGCAACTCACGCCGAGCGGACGGACCGTTCGTCGCGGTGAACTGCGCGGCCATTCCCGAGAGCATGCTGGAAGCCCTGCTCTTCGGCTACGAGCGCGGCGCGTTCACCGGCGCTCATGCGTCGTATCCCGGCAAGTTCGAGCAGGCCCAGGGCGGCACTCTGCTGCTCGACGAGATCAGCGAGATGCCTCTGCCGCTGCAGGCGAAGCTTCTTCGCGTGCTGCAGGAGCGTGAGGTCGAGCGGCTCGGCGGCCGTGCGCCGATCGCGCTCGACGTGCGCGTGATCGCGACGACGAACCGTCGTCTGCGCGAGGAAGTCGCCGCGGGCCGCTTCCGCGAGGATCTCTACTACCGCATCAACGTATTTCCGCTGGTGCTCGAGCCGCTGCGTGCGCGGCGCGACGACATCCTGCCGCTCGCGATGCAGCTCATCAGCGCGCGCTGTCCGCCTGGCGAGCGCATTCCCGCGCTCAGCGCCGAGGCGGCGCATCTGCTGCTCACCTACTCGTGGCCCGGCAACGTGCGCGAGCTCGACAACCTCGTACAGCGCGCGCTCGTGCTGGTGAACGGTCCGGTGATCGGGCCGGAGCACATCCAGTTCGAGCCCGCGCTCGAACCGGCCGCACAGACGCCCGCGAAGACGCCGGCACGTGAGCAGCCGGCGGGCTCGCTCGCGGACGCAATCGAGCAGGCCGAGCGGGCGCTGATTCTCGAAGCGCTGCGCGAGAGCCGCGGCTGCCGGCGGGCGGTTGCCGAGCGGCTCGGCATCAGTCCGCGCACGCTGCGCTACAAGCTCGCGCGCCTGCGCGAGGAAGGCATCGACGTTCCCGCGGCCTGAAGCGCGGGTACGCAGGAGAATCGCCGATGAGTCAGCTCGAAATCGATCGGGTTCTCGCACAGATCCGCGCCATCTCCGCACAGACCGGAGCGGGAGCGGCGCGCGCGACACGGCCGGAGGAATCCGGTCCGTCGCAGTTCGCCACACTGCTGCGTCAGGGTCTGGATCAGGTGAACGCCGCGCAGCAGCGCGCCGGCGAGCTCGCCGCCGCCTTCGAGCGCGGCGTGCCGGGCGTCGAGCTGCCGCAGGTGATGGTCGAGATGCAGAAGGCCAGCGTCTCCTTCCGGGCCGTCGTCGAGGTACGCAATCGCCTCGTCAACGCCTATCAGGAAATCATGAACATGCCCATCTGACGGCCACGGGAACGGACAGAGCGTAGAGACCTATGACCGCCGAAGCGATGGTGCTGCAAGCGGGTCCGCGGATCGCGGCGACACTGAAGCCGCTGCTGCTGCTCGTGGGAATCGCCGCCGCCGTGGCCGTGGGCGTAAGCGTCGTCCTCTGGTCACAGGGACCGAGCTACAGCCTGCTGTACGCGAATCTCGCGCCCGAGGACCGGGCGCAGATCGCCCAGGCGCTCGAAGCGGCTGGAATTCCCTACCGGCTCGGCAACACGGAAGACACGATCGAAGTGCCTTCCGAGCGCGTGAGCGATGCGCGCATGAAGCTCGCGGCGCAGGGACTGCCGGAGTCGAACGGCGGATTCGCGCTGCTCACCAAGGAGTCCGGATTCGGCGTCAGTCAGTTCATGGAGGGGGCGCGTTACCAGCATGCGCTCGAGACGGAGCTCGCGCGCACGATCGCGAGCCTGCGCCCCGTCGAAGGTGCGCGCGTGCACCTCGCGGTGCCGCGTCAGTCCGCGTTCGTGCGGGACCGGCGGCCGGCGAGCGCTTCGGTCTTCGTGCAGCTCCGTCCCGGCAAGCGGCTCGAACGCGAGCAGGTCGAGGCGATCGTGCATCTCGTCGCCTCGAGCATTCCGGAGCTCGAGGCGCAGGCCGTCACCGTCGTCGATCAGCACGGTCGCCTGCTCTCGGCACCGAAGTCCGACGACGAGCTCGCGGTGCGGCGCCAGCACCTGGAGCTCGCTCATCGCCTCGAGGAAGAGTACGCGCGGCGCATCGAGGCCCTGCTGACGCCCCTCGTCGGGCCCGGACGCGTGCGCGCGCAGGTCGTCGCGCAGGTCGACATGAGCACGACCGAGGAAGCGCGCGAGCAGTACCGGCCCGAGAGCCAGGTCGTGCGCAGCGAGCAGCTCAGCGAACAGTCGAGCATCGACGCGCTGGGTCCGCAGGGCATACCCGGCTCGCTGTCGAACCAGCCGCCCGCTCCGGGCGTCGTGCTGCCCGCCGGAAACACGAACGCCGCCGCGCCTCAGCAGGCCGGCGCGGCCGCGGCGCAGACCGTACCCGCGGTTCCGACGAACACCGCGCGCCAGAGCACGCGCAACTACGAGATCGACCGTACGCTCGCCTACACGCGCCAGCCCGCGGGCCGGCTCGCGCGTCTGACGGTGGCGGTGCTCGTCGACAACGTGCGCACGCTCGGTCCCGACGGCACCGTGCAGGAGAAGCCGCTCACGCCCGAGCAGCTCGAGCACATCACGCGCCTGGTCAAGGATGCGGTGGGCTTCGACGAGGCGCGCGGCGACAGCGTCAACGTCGTCAATGAACCCTTCAACGACCCGTCTCTCGATCCCTCGGGCGACGTCGAGAAGCCGCCGCTGTGGGAGCACCCGATGGTGCGCGATCTGGCCCGACTGCTCGCCGGTCTGATCCTGCTCATCGTCCTCGTGCTCGTGGTGCTGCGGCCGCTGGTGCGCGGGCTCCTCGGCCAGGGACGGGACTCCCAGCCCCAGGCCGCACCGCCGGCGCTGCCGCCCGCCGCAGAGGAACAGGCGGCCGAGAGCCCGCCGGAGCCTCAGCCGCAGGCGACGGTGATTCCGCGCGAGGCGGCGCAGCTGCAGGCGCTCGCATTCGAGCAGCAGGTCGCGCATGCGCGCAGCCTCGTGAGCCAGGATCCGAGACGGGTCGCACAGGTGGTCCGTGCATGGGTGGCGGACGATGACTGAGCGGACGGAAAAACGCACAGGCACCGAGCGGGCGGCGATCCTGCTGCTGACGCTCGGC
>QGVD01000140.1 GCA_003242685.1 Pseudomonadota bacterium
TCTCCAAGTGCGCCATTCCCATCGCGCTGTCAACTCCCGAGCCCGGGGAGGGGCGGGACATGTGCGCCACCGCGCGATCGCACCCGGCTTCCGCGCGGTGGTGCTGCAGGGAACCGGACACTTTCCGATGCTGGAGGACCCCGAGCGATTCACGGCCGTGCTGCTCAAGCAGCTCGGCGAGCTGACGGGTCCGAACCGTGACTGAGCACACGACGCCTTCCGACCGCGGCGAGCGCCGCCTCGCCCTCTACACACTGATCGCACGCCTGCTCGATCAGGCGTTCGTCGTTCCGGGGACGCGCTGGCGCTTCGGGCTGGACGCCATCATCGGGCTCGTGCCGGGCCTCGGCGATGCGATCGGCGCCCTGTTCGGCATCTACGGCGTGTGGGTCGCGCGGCAGCTCGGCGTACCGCCTTCGGTGCAGACCCGGATGCTTCTCAATCTCGCCGTGGACGCGCTCGTCGGCGTAGTGCCGATCGCCGGCGACCTGTTCGACGCCGCATTCAAGGCGCACGTGCGCAACCGCGAGCTCATCGAGCGCTGGCGCGCGAACCCGCGGGCCGTTAAGCGCGGCAGCCGGGCGCTGGTGCTCGCAGTCGCGCTGCTCCTCTTCGCCGTGGTCGCCGGCACGCTGTGGCTCGCCGTCGAGCTGCTGCAGCTCCTCTTCCGCGCACTCGGCGGCTGAGCGCACTCCGCGATTCGGGCGGGCTTGCTCCGCGCGGGAACGTCAGCCGCGCGGCGCGATCACGCGTACGAGACCTTCCTGAGCCGTGCTCGCGACCAGCCGTCCGTCGCGCGAGAAGACGCTCGCGCGCGCGAAGCCGCGCGCACCGGAAGCACTCGGGCTTTCCACGGCGTAGAGCAGCCAGTCGTCCACGCGCACCGGGCGGTGGAACCACATCGCGTGATCGATGCTCGCGAGCTGGAAGGTGCCGCTCAGGAACGATCCGTGGGGGAGCGTCGCCGTGTCGAGCAGGTTGTAGTCCGAGACGTATGCGAGCAGACAGCGGTGCAGCGCCTCGTCGTCCGGCAGCCGGCTCGTGGCGCGGAACCATACCTGACGTGCAGGGGGCGCCTTGGGCCGCTCCGGATCGAACGGCTGCACCATGCGGAATTCGAAGGGACGGGGCTTCTCGATGAAGCGCTTGAGGTGCTCGGGCAGCCGCTCGAAGAGCTCGCGCGGCGGCCTCGAGAAGTCCGGCAGATCCTCGGGCGGCGGCACGTCGGGCATCGCGATCTGATGCTCGATGCCCTGCTCCATCACCTGGAAGGACGCCGTCATGTTGAAGATCTGCTGGCCGTGCTGGATCGCGATCACACGACGGTTCGAGAAGCTGCGGCCGTCGAGGCTGCGATCGACGGAGTAGACGATCGGCGCGTTGAAGTCGCCGCGCCGCAGGAAGTACGCGTGCAGCGAGTGCACGATGCGGCCTTCCACCGTCATGGACGCGGCGGTCAGGGCCTGACCCAGCACCTGACCGCCGAAGACCTGCGGACTGCCGATGTCGCGGCTCTCGCCGCGGAACAGGTTCACCTCGAGCTGCTCGAGCTCGAGGAGATTGAGCAGATCCGCGATTTGCTCGTCCATGCCGGACCGCGGTTGCGGCGTCAGCCGAAGATGAGCTGACCTCTCATCAGCGCGCTGTGTCCGGGGAAGGTGCACACGTACGTGTACGACTCGCCCTTCTTCAGCAGCGACGTGGAGAACTTGATGGTGGTCGACTCGCCGCCGCCGATGAGCTTGGTGTGCGCGATGACGCGCTCGTCGCCCGGCTTCACGTAGTCGTTCTTCTGGCCCGCGGCGAGCCCGTCGTTCGCCACGGCGGTCACGTCGGCCGTGCGCGTCAGCACCCAGTTGTGGCCCATCGACGCGACCGGAAGCTTGCCGACGTGCTTGAGCGTCAGCTCCACCTCCGTGCAGTCCCCCGCGACCTTGAGCTCCTTCTTGTCGTACTGGATCAGGTCGTTGCCCGAGATCTCGAGCTTGCAGACTTTCCCTTCTGCGGCCTCGGCGGCCATCGGCAGCGCCATCGCCTGGGCGGCGCCCAGCAGCACGGCGGTCGCGAGGATCTTGCGGGTCGGACTCATTTTCGGCTCCTTGCAGCTGTCAGGTGTGTTCGGTGCGGCTCTTCGACCCGGACGCAGCCGTCGGGGTTTCGAGCCGCAGGCTACGGAAAGTGCGGATCGACATCACTCCCCCGCGACGCCGAGGCGCCGGTGCATGACCGGGCTCGTCGTCGTGTACTGCAGGAACTGCTTCTTCTCCGGATAGAGGTAGTGCTGGATCCCGAACGCGGCGAGCGCCGCCTCGTGGAACCCGGAGAGAATCAGCTTCTTCTTGCCCGGATAGGTGTTGATGTCGCCCACCGCGAAAATTCCCGGCACGCTCGTCTGGAACTTCTCGGTGTCGACCTTGATCGCCTTGCGCTCGAGCTCGAGACCCCACTCGGCGATGGGCCCGAGTCGCGGGTGCAGACCGAAGAACACGAGCAGATGATCCGCATCGAGCGAATGCACCGTCCCGTCCGTCGCCTTCACGTCGACACCGATGAGCCTGTCGCCCTCGGTGCGGAGCGCGTGCGCGACGCCCTCGATGTAGCGCAGGCGTCCGCTCGCCGCGAGCGCCTGCATCTTCGCGACTGACGCGGGTGCGGCGCGGAACTCCGCGCGACGGTGCACCAGGGTGAGGCTCGCCGCCTTCTCCACGAACTCGAGCGTCCAGTCGAGCGCCGAGTCGCCGCCGCCGAAGATCACGAGACGCTTGCCGTGGAAGTCGGCGGCGTTGCGCACGCGATAGTGAATCTGCGTGCCTTCGAAGGCCTCCGCGCCGGGCAGGCCGATGCGCCGCGGCTGGAACGAGCCGACGCCTGCGGCAATTACCACTGCACCTGCGTCGAAGCGCGTTCCGGTGGAGGTCACCACGTCGAATCGTCCGTCGGCGCGCTTCGAGACGTGCGTGACTTCCTGCCCGAAGTGGAACTGCGCGTTGAACGGCTTGATCTGCTGCATGAGCCGATCGATGAGCTCCTGCGCACCGCACACGGGCAGCGCCGGAATGTCGTAGATCGGCTTGTCCGGATAGAGCTCGGCGCACTGCCCGCCCGGGTACTTGAGTGAATCCACCACGTGCGCGCTGATGCCGAGCAGACCCAGCTCGAATACCTGGAACAGCCCGCACGGGCCGGCGCCGATGATGACGACCTCGGCCCTGATCGGCTCGCGCCCGCTGTCCCGGTTCTCCTGCAAGTTGTCGGCGTTCTGGCTCAAGGCGGTATTCCGTCGAAAAGCGCGGCATTTTAGCGGAACGGACCCTGCTACGGCATGCGGGGAACGCGCAGCTTCCGCCGCGGTTTCCACGGCCGAGCTCCGACTGCTACTGTATGGCCGTCCGTCTGCCTGCGGTCCGTGAAAGGGAGGCCCGCATGATCACGCTCAGCGTCAACGGCGAGGACAGACAGGTCGACGTCGAGCCCGACACCCCGCTCCTCTGGGTGCTCCGCGACACGCTCGGCCTCACGGGGACCAAGTACGGGTGCGGAATGGCGCTGTGCGGCGCCTGCACCGTTCAGGTC
>QGVD01000017.1 GCA_003242685.1 Pseudomonadota bacterium
CAGCGCTCCATCGCGCGCACGCACGAGCGTGTGCGGACCCATGATCTTCGGGCTCGGAATCTCGAAGTCGCGCAGCTCGCCCGTCGCTGCATCGATGCGGACGATCCGGTTCGCGCTCACGTCGGCCGTCCACAGCATGCGCGAATCCGCGAGAGTAATGGCCTCGCGGATGGCGTTGGGGCGGGGCACCTCGTACTCTCGGATGACGGTGCGCTCGTTGACGATGAGCGGCGCACCGTAGCTGTAGCCGGTGAGCTCCTGCAGCGGGCCCTGGAAGGTGCGCGCGAGGAGCGCTGCCGTCGGTTCCGCATCGCCTCCCGAGTACACGTGAGAGGCTTCGGGCAGTCCCTGATCACCCCCGCGCGCGAATTCCCACGCCCAGAGGTAATTCATGTACTTCGTGATGGTGTGCCAGCTCTGCCGCCTGGCCTCGGCCGGATCGGCGCCGGGCACCTCGTGGATGAGCTTCGCGTACGCGCGTACGTCGGGCGCAGGCATCTGATGACACGCGACGCACGTCATCACGACGGCGGTCCTGTCGTCTGGATTCGCCTTCGAGAGCCACGCGGAAGCCGGCGCGACGTCCGCCTGGTTCGACTCCGGCCGCATCACGAGCGTGAATCGCTGGGTGCTGCCATCGGCTTTCGCGATCGCGTCGATCTGCCGGTATCCGAGCGCGCGGGCGACCGGAGAAGGTTTCTCGTAGGAATCGGGGAATCGGAAGCGGCCTTCCGCATCGGTGAAGACGGTGGTCGCGCTGGCACCGGGCTCCTTCGGGCCTCGCGTGATCGTCACCATCGCCTGGGCGACCGCGCGGCCGTTGATGTCGACCACGCGCCCCTCGACCGATGTGGCCGCAGCGCTCGCAGGCGAGAACAGTACCCCGGTAAGCAGAACTCCGCAGGCGGCTGCGGCCGCCGAGTATCTCGACCGTGCTCTCATCGTCCTCCCCTTCGCGCGGTCCCGGAGATCGCGCACGAGAATAAGAACGACGATTCAGGTTTGCAACGACCGGATGTGCTCAGACGATGGAGACGCCGAGCTCCCGGGCTCTCAGGCTCAGCCCGTACCAGACGTTCCGGATGAAGAGCAGCGGATCGCCCCACACGGCGTCGTACTCCCGTGTGGGCTCGGCATCGATCATGTCCTGCGCGCTCATGCCCTGGGCGAGGAGCTTCGAGAGTCGCAGGCGCAGAGTGGAGAGCATCTCGTGCTCCGCGCGCAGGTGATCGAGGCCCTGCACGGGGCCGATCCCGGGCACGATGCGCGTGCTCTCGTCGGCGAGCTCGAGCAGCGTCTTCGTGGCGTTCTCGGTCCCGCCGATCCAGCCGCCCGTCGAATAGTCGGGGATCGGATAGGCGCCGACGGACACGACATCGCCTGCGACCAGCACGTTTGCATTGCGGAAGAAGACGTAGATGTCGCCGTCCGTATGAGCCTGGAGCAGGTATCCGTACTCGATACGCTCGCCGCCGAAGTAGAGCGCTCCGTTCGTGTAGAACGTTTCGTTCGGTCGTGCCTCGAGGGGCAGGGGAGCGAACACGCGCTTGCGCCACTTGCAGTTCACTTCCGCACCGAGCCAGAGCCGCGTGTTCTCGTGCGCGATGATGCGTGTGCCCCCGGGGCCGAGCAGTCGATTGGCGCCTGTGTGCTCCCAGTGCCAGTGCGTGTTGAAGAGCGTATGGACGTGATCTGCGCCGGTCCGCTCCTTCACGAGCCGCAATATGTCCGCGGCGCGCTCCGGTGAGCCGCCGTCTACGAGCAGCACACCTTCGGGCGAGTCGAAGACCGTTACGTTTCCGCCGCCGCCCGAGATCACGAACAGGCGGTCGGTGATCGGCGTGACGACGAGATCGTCCGTGCGCGGCGTTGCGAGCACGGTTCTCGCAGCGAGAGGCGAGAGCGCTGTGCCGGCGGCAGCGACCGCCGTAGTCAGAAATCTGCGGCGATTCACTCGGTGCCCCCCGCCGTCTGCCGGACGTCCTGCGCGATCGATGGGCTTCTGCCCGCCATGAGCGAGCGGAGCAGAGCTTCGGTCTCTGGATGCGGATCGAAGCTCGCGCGACCCGACCCGGTGGAGACGCCCTTTGCGATATCCGCTGCGGTGCGTCCCTGCCTGTCGGCCGCCATGAGGTCGATGCCGTTCGCCGCCAGAAGCTTCACGACGCCGTTCCAGCCCCAGCTCGCTGCTCCGTGCAGCGCGGTTTGCCCATTGCGGTCCCGCGCGTTGATGTCCGCGCCTGCAGTGAGGAGGAGCTGCACGGCTTCAATGGCCTGCTCCTCGGTCTTGTATCGGCCGCGCGTGTCGATCTTTGACGAGCCGTTGCCGGCTGCCGCCATGAGCGGCGTGATGCCGTTGGCCGTCGTGATGTCGACGCGCGCACCGTGCTCGAGGAGCAGCTTCATGGCCGGAATGTCGCCTGCCTTCGCGGCGCGGATGAGCGGTGTGGTGCCGACGGTCAGCATCATGTCGGCACCGCGGTCATCGCGCAGCGAGCGGTACGGCGGAAAGAGCTTGAGCTGCAGGTTCGGATTCGCGCCCGCCTCGAGCAGCATCTCGATGAGCTCGAGGCTCGTCGTTCGGTCGCGCGACGGGCGGTCGGCGCGTCCGCCGGTCGGAAGCGTGTTCATGTCCACCGCAGCGTAGAGCGGCGAACGTCCCCACAGATCCCACTTGTTGACGTCGGCACCGTGCCGGATGAGCACCGCCGCGGTGTCGAAGTTGAGATTGAGCGTGGCGAGGAGCAGCGGCGTCACGCCGTCGGGATCGGTGAGATTCACGTCCGCGCCGGCCTGCGCGAGGATCTCGGCGCATTCCGCGCAGCCCTTGCGAGCCGCGTAGAGGAGCGGCGTGAAGCCGCCCGAGGGGCGGGCCTGGTGGCGCGGCTCAGCCGTGACCTGACGCTCCCATTCGTTCACGAGCGAGCGCGCGTTCACGTCCGCGCCGTGCTCGACGAGGAGCTTCACCATCGCCGGCTGCGCCTCGGCGGCCGCCCACATGAGCGCGGTCTGACCGCGCCAGGCCTCGCGTGCATTGACGTTCGCGCCGCGCCGGATGAGGAGCCGCGCCGCCTCGACGTTGCTCGTGCGGGCGAGGAGCATCAGCGCCGTCTGACCATCCGCGTTGGGAGACTCGACGTCGGCACCGGCGTCGAGGAGCCTGCGGATCACCTCGACGTTGCCGAGCATCGCTGCTTCGGCGAGCGGCGTCGAGCCGTAGTCGTTTCTCGCGTTCGGATCGGCGCCTGCCGCGAGCAGCCTGCGGACCGTCTCGACGTCGTTGTGGTACACGGCCCAGTGCAGCGCCGTCGTGCCGTCGGCCGTGCGCTGATTGACGTCGGGACGCGGACGGGTCGCCAGGAGCGAGTGCACGGTCGACCAGTCCTTGTTTCGCGCCGCGATCACGAGCGGCGCGGGGCGCTCGACGGGCTCGACGACCGGCTTCGCCGCATGGGCGAAGCCCGTGACCGTTGCGAGGCTCAGCGCAGCAAGAAGGACTGAAAACGGACGGCTTCCGGCGCGCGGCATCGAATCAGATCTCCGCAACCGGTCCGGTGCTGTCGCCCACCTTGTCGATGGGTACGCCGACACGCTGCAGGATGGTGAGCAGGACGTTCGCGAGCGGCGTGCGCTCCTCGAAATGGATGTGCTGCCCGCCCTTGATCGTGCCGCAGCCGCGCCCCACCAGCACCGTCGGCAGCGGATACTGGTTGTGGAGGTTGCTGTTCGACATGTTCGAGCCGAACAGCAGGATCGAGTGATCGAGCATCGTGCCGTCGCCGTTCGGCATCTGCGCGAGCTTCGCGACGAATTTCGCGAATACCTCGGTGTGATAGCGCTGGATCTTCGCCAAGCGTGCCTTCTTGGCCTCGTCGTTCGCGTGATGGGACAGGGCGTGGAAGGCGTCCGGCACGCCGATGTGGTTGTACGTCTGATCGCTCACCTCCGGCGCGATCATGAAGCTCTGCACGCGCGTGAGGTCGCCCTGGTAGGCGAGCGCGATCAGATCGAACATGAGGTTGAGGTGCTCGTCGAACTGTTCCGAGGTCGCGCCCGGCACCTCGGGCAGATCGAGCTGCGCGAGACGGCCGTTCTCGGCGTTCTGGATGCGCCGCTCGATCTCGCGCACGCTCTCGAGATAGGTGGAGAGCGTCGCGCGGTCGTGAGCGCCGAGCCGCCGCTCGAGAGAGGAAAGCTCGCCCGAGATCATGTCGAGGATGCTCGCCGTCTGCCGCGCGAGGAACTCGCGCTCCTCGGGCGTATCGCCGTGGCCGAAGAGCCGCAGGAAGAGCTTGCGCGGATTGCTCTCCACGGGCAGCGGGGTCGAGGGCGTGCTGAAGGAAAGCGTGCCCGAGTACGCGCAACCATAGCCGCGCTCGCAGGCGCTGCCCACGCCCTTGCCCGGAGCCGTGGCGGTTTCGAGCGACGGGAAGGGCGTCTCCTGACCGATGTGCTTCGCCGCGATCTGGTCGACCGTCGTCGCCATGTACGGCTCGGGTCCCTCCTTCGGGTGCACGCAGGAGAGCCACGTCGCGGGAACGAGCGCGTGCACCGCACGGCTCTCCGCGGGCTTGTTGCCGAGGTTGCTGACGATCGTGAGACAGGAGCGGAACGGCTCGAGCGGCTCGAGGATCTCGGTGAACTCGAAGTCACGCCCGACCTTCGTCGGCGTCCAGCGCTCCATGACCGCACCGTGCGGGAAGTAGATGAAGCCCAGGCGCGGCTTCGGCGCGGCGGCCGTCTTCGCGAGGGCGGTTCCCGCCGGGATCATCGCGTCGAGCAGCGGCAGGGCGACGGACGCGCCCAGTCCGCGGAGCACCGTTCGGCGTGACAGATGCTTCTTCGTGATGAACATGGCTAGTTCCTCGCACTGGTATCCGCCCGCGCCACCTGCTCACCCGGCGGTGAGCTCTCGGACGGCACCGATCTCATCTGGAAAGCCTGACTGTTCACGATTCCGCGCACGATCGCCTCGAACCGGTAGTCCTCGGCGGCCGCCTGGCGGACGATCGCGCGCACCGTCGGCATGTCCTGTGGACGCAGACCGCGTCCCAGGGCGAAGACCATGAGCTTCTCGGTGAACGCCTGCACGAAAAGCTCGGGCCGCGCGAGCAGCGCCTCGCGCAGCTCTGCCGGACCGCGCACTTCGCTGCCACCGGCGAGCGTTCCGCGGGCATCGATATCCATGCCGGCATCGAGGTCCTTGTCGCGCCAGTCGCCGACGACGTCGAAGTTCTCGAGCGCGAAGCCGAGCGGATCGATCACGCCGTGGCAGGAGTGGCACGAAGCCGCCGTGCGATGCAGCTCGAGCCGCTCGCGGACCGTCTTCGGCTTCTGACCCGGCGCGGGCTCTTCCAGCGCCTCGACGCCCGGTGGCGGCGAGCTCGGCGGCGTCCCCGTGATGTTCTCGAGAATCCATGCGCCCCTCAGCACCGGCGACGTGCGGTTGCCGTAGGACGTCGCCATCAGCACCGCACCCTTGCCGAGGAGCCCGAAGCGGTTCGGATCGCTGAGGCGCACCTCGCGGAACTGCGGTCCGCGGACGTTCGGAATGCCATAGTGCAGGGCGAGCCGCTCGTTCACGAATGTCGTGTCGGAGCGCATGAGGTCGAGCACACTGCGATTCCTGCGCAGCACGCTGTCGAGGAACAGGCGCATCTCCTCGCGGAAAGCCGTGCGCAGGTCCGGGTCGAAATCGGGATAGAGCACCGGATCCGGGTGGACGCTGTCGATCTTGCCGACCTGCAGCCACTGGAACGCGAAGTTCGTGACGAGCGACTCCGAGCGCGGATCGGCGAGCATGCGCTTCACCTGCGCGTCGAGCTGCCCGGGCTCGCTCAGGCGCCCCGAGCTCGCGAGCCCGAGGAGCTCTTCGTCCGGCCCCTCACTCCAGAGGAAGAAGGAGAGGCGCGAGGCGAGCTCGAGATCGGAGAGGCGCTGCGGCGCGGCCGCGCTCTGCGCTGCCGGAACCGAGCGCAGCAGGAACTTCGTGCTCGACAGGATGGCGGTGAGCCCGCTTTCGATGCCCGCCTCGAAGTCGCCGGTCTGCCGGCCCATCCGGTAGAACGCGAGCGGTGCTTCCAGATCCTCGTGCGTGGCCGGGCGACGGAACGCGAGCGAGGCGAGGCGCGACAGGATGCGCTTCGCGCAGGGCAGCTCCTCGGCTTCCGATTGCGGCCTGCAGATGAAGATCCGCCGGCGGCTCTCCGTTTCGCTGATGCCCGTCGCGTTGAACGGTCCCGAGATGTGGAGCCCCGGAATGGTCGGATAGCGCTCCATCTCGGGCAGCATCGCGATCGGCTGCAGCGGCGAGTCCGACTGCGCGTACGAGCGCAGCACGAACGCGACGCCCACACGGTGCAGGCCCGCCTTCACCTTGACGCGGATGTCGTTGAAGCGGTTCTGGATCTCCTCGGCGGCGAGCGCCTGGCCGACGTCGACGGCGGCGAGATCCTCGGGGCCGCCGACCACCTGCTCGAACACTCGCACGTCGTCGATGGTGAGGATCACGCGATGCGGATGATCGAGCCGCGTGATGTAGCCGGCGCCGTCGAAATAGAAGTCGCGGATGTCGAACTCGTATTCGCCGTCGACGGGGAAGTAGTGCTCGATGAGCAGGCCGCCGCGCGTACCGAGCGGCAGCCCGTCGATGTGTCCGGTCTGGTCGGCACCGTCCGCACGGTAGACGTGCGTTTCGGACTTCGCAGTGACGCGGCCGATCGCCTGACGGCTCACGGTCCGCGCTGCCGTGATGTACTGATCGAGGAACGTGGGCGACATGCGCAGCGCGGCCGCCACGTTGTCGAAGCCGTCGCTCGCCACGTCCTCCGGCAGGAGCGCCTTCACGTCGACGTCGAGCCCGAGAATGCGGCGGATCTCTCGCGCGTACTCCGTACGGTTCAGCCGGTGCAGTCCGACGTAGCCGGGATCCGGTCGGGCGAACGCCGCGCGGTCCAGCTCGCCGGTGACCCAGGCAACGAAAGCGTCCACCGCCTGCCGATCCGGCTGAGGCTCGCCCGGCGGGGGCATCATTCGTCCCTGAAGCTTCCGGACCACCTTCTCCCAGACTTCCGCGTCGTCCGGGATGTTCTCGGGGAACATGGTGTCGAAGGCGATGCCGCCGGCCCAATCGACGCTGTTGTGACACTCCGAGCAGTGCTGCTCGAGCAGGCTCCAGTGGCCGGCGTCTCCTCCGGCAACGGCTGGGGCGAGCGGCGCCTCCGGCTCCTGAGCGAGGGCCGAGTGACCGCCGTGGAGCGCGAGCAGCGATACGGCCGCACCCAGGATGCTACAGAGGGTTGTACGCCGCCGAACGGACAACATTGCTCTCCGCAACAATGCTTCGTCGGGCGCCAATGATGACCGAGGCGCGGACAGGGGTCGAGCGGGGCCCATCACGCAACTGCGGTGGAACGGCGAAGGAGCTTCGAGAGTTCCCGCAGCCACAGCACCGAGCTGCCGACTGCGGCGCAGAGCAGCCAGTCGTTCAAGCCGAGCGGCACGGTCGAGAAGGCGCGCTGCAGGACCGGGACGTGGACCACGGCGGCCTGCAGGGCGATCGAGAGCGCCACCGCGCCCCACAGCCAGCGGTTCGCGAACAGCCCGACAAAGGCACTGTGCTCGTCCGACCGGGCGTTGAACACGTTGAAGAGCTGGAAGAACACCAGAGTCGTGAACGCCATGGTCTGCCCGTAGCGTATGTCGCCGCTCCCCTCGATCAAACCGCCCGGCAGGCTCGCGTCGAGGACGAGGAGCGTGCCCGTGCAGAAGATCGCGCCGATGAAGAGAATCCCCGTCCACATGCGCCACGTGAGCACACCCTCGTTCCGCGGCCTCGGCGGGCGGGTCATGATGTCCGGGTCCGCCGGATCGACACCGAGCGCGAGCGCCGGTGCACCGTCCGTCACTAGATTCACCCACAGGATCTGCGTCGCGAGCAGAGGCAGCACCAGCGAGTCGTCTCCGGCGCCGAGCAGACCCAGCGCGTCCGCGAACAGCACGCCGAAGAACATCGTCAGCACCTCGCCGATGTTCGACGAGAGCAGGTAGCGCAGGAACTTGCGGATGTTCGAGAAGATGGCGCGGCCTTCCTCGACGGCCGCGACGATGGTCGCGAAGTTGTCGTCGGCGAGCACGATGTCGGCCGCTTCCCGCGAGACGTCGGTGCCGGTGATGCCCATCGCGATGCCGATGTCGGCCGTCTTGAGGGCAGGCGCGTCGTTCACTCCGTCACCGGTCATGGCGACGATGGCGCCGCCGCGCTTGAGGGCGCGGATGATGTGCAGCTTGTGGTCCGGATTCACGCGCGCGTACACCGAGACTTCCTGCACCGTCCGGGCACGCTCGTCGTCGGACATGCGATCGAGCTCCACGCCCGTCACGGCCCGCGCATCCGCCGCGATGCCGAGCTCGCGCGCGATGACGGAGCCGGTGACCGGATGATCGCCGGTGATCATTATCGGCCGGATGCCGGCGGCCTTCGCGCGCATGACGGCGCCTCTCGCTTCGTCGCGCGGCGGGTCGATCATCCCGATGAGACCCGCGAACGTGAGCTCCCGCTCGATGTGATCGCCTCCGGAGCACCGATCGAACTCCCTCGCGGGCAGGGGGCGGAAAGCGACGCCGAGCGTGCGCAGCGCCTCGCGTGCGAGCGCTTCGTTCGCCTCGAGGATCTCGCGGCGTCTCTCGGCGGTGAGAGGCCGTGAGCCGTCGCCGACGAGCTCGCGCGAGCAGCGTCCGAGCAGCACATCGGGCGCACCCTTGGTGAAGACGAGCACCTCTTCCTCGTGATCCGCATCCCTGTGGATGGTGCTCATCAGCTTGCGCTCGGAGGAGAAGGGCACCTCGCCGATGCGCGCGTAGCGCGACTCGAGCGCATCGGCTTCGAGGCCCGCCTTGCGCGCGGCGACGATCAGCGCGCCTTCGGTCGGATCGCCCTGAATGATCCAGCGACCGTCGGAGCACTGCAGGACGGCGTTGTTCGCTCGATCGCCCACGGTGAGCGCACGGCGCAGCTCTGCTCGCAGGTTCTCCTCGGCACCCGGCGCATCCGATGAGGGACGCAGGCGCACTTCGCCTTCCGGCGCGTAGCCCGTACCGCCGAGATCCGCCCGGCCGCTCGCGGTGAGCACCGTGCGCACGGTCATCTCGTTCTTCGTGAGAGTTCCGGTCTTGTCGGAGGCGATGACGTTCGCGGAACCCAGTGTCTCGACGGCAGACAGGTGGCGCACGATCGCGTTGCGCCTCGCCATGCGCTGAACGCCGAGCGCGAGCACGGCGGTGACTACGGCCGGCAGACCTTCGGGGACCGCGGCCACGGCAAGCGCGACGCCGAGAATGAGAACTTCGAAAAGCGCGGAGAAACCGCGGACGTCCTGCACGAGCAGGATCGTGGCGATCATCACCACCGCGATCGCGACGACCGCGATGCCGAGCATCCGGCCGACACGCGCGAGCTCCTTCTGCAGCGGCGTGCTTTCCTCCGGGGTCGCCTTCAGCATGCCGGCAATGCGGCCCATCTGGGTGCTCATGCCGGTGGCGACGACGACCGCCTTGCCGCGTCCGTACGTCACGGCCGTGCCGCTGAAGATCATGTTGTCGCGGTCACCGAGCGCGGCTTCTTCTTCGATGGGCTCAGTCTGCTTCGATTCCGGCAGGCTCTCGCCGGTCAGCGCGGCTTCGGTCGTCTGCAGCGCGGCGCACTCGATGAGTCGTGCGTCCGCGGGAACGGAGTCGCCTTCTTCGACGAGGAGAATGTCGCCGGGCACGACCTCGGCTGCGGGGACTTCCTGCCGCGTTCCGTCGCGAATCACTCTCGCCTGCGCAGCGGACATCTGACGGAGCGCGGCGACGGCCCGCTCCGCGCGCGCCTGCTGCACGTAGCCCATCACCGCGTTGAGGAGCACGATGGAGAAGATCGCGATCGCTTCGTAGGGCAGGGCGCCCTCGCGCTCGTAGAGCCAGATCCCCGCCGAGATGAGCGTGGCGGCAATGAGCAGCAGGACGAGAGGATCGTGGAACTGCGCGAGGAACCGGCGCCAGGCGGGGACCGGCCGTTCGGCGGCGAGCTCGTTGCGACCGTAACGCGCAAGGCGCGCGCGGGCCTCGGCCGTGCTCAGGCCCGCGCAGGGATCCGTTCCGAACGCCTGCAGGACTTCATCCGCGGTCCGCCGATAGGCGATCTCGCCCAGCTCGGCTGCCGGCTCAGGTCGCGGCTGCTCGCTCGTCGAGGGACGATCGTTCACGGTTCACCACGAGGAAGGCCCGGCAGAACGGCCGGGAGGATGGCTGTGCTGGCGCACGCGGCGGTGACAATGCGCCGCTCGTCGTAGTACCGTCCTTCAATGAAAACGCAGAACGTCGTCTCGCGCACCACCTGTCTCGTTCTCACCCTTGCGCTCGGCGGCTGTGTGCTGCGACCGCCGGAGCCGGATCGTACCATCGACGGACTCCAGCGCGTGCGGAGCAGCCGCGTCGATCTCGTCTACGTCGCGCCGGGAATGAGCCTGGCGGGGTACCGCCGCATCCTGCTCGATCCGGTAGACGTCGCGTTCCGCAGAAACTGGGAGCGCGATCACCCCGAGGTCACCGCGGAGGACATCATGCGGATTCGCGCCGAGGGCGCGCGCATGTTCCGCGAGGAGTTCCGCCGCGAGCTCGAGAAGGGCGGATATGAGCTCACGGACGAGGCCGCGCCGGACGTTCTGCGCGTCTCCGCTTCCATCGTCGATCTCGACATCTACGCACCCGACACCCGCACACCGGGGAAACGCAACTACGTCGTCTCTCTCGGCGAGATGACGCTGCTCGCGGAGCTGCGCGATTCGGTGAGCGGCGACATCCTGGTGCGCGCCGCGGACCGCGAGCGCGGTCGCGAGTTCGGCGACCTGCAGATCGCGAACACCGTGACGACGTCCGCGGAAGCCCGTCGGGCGTTCGCGATGTGGGCGGGACTGCTCCGCCAGGCGCTCGATGCGGCGCGCCAGCCGGCGGCAGACGGCTCCTGACGGAATCCGCCGCCGGCCGGATGCCGGTGGATCGACGGTGCGCTACTCGGTCGTCTTGCCGTCGAAGTGCTCTTCGTGCTTCTCGGCGTCCGCCTTCGTCGGGTGGACCGTGCCGTCCCTGTGCTCGGGCGGGCCGTAGAGCGTATAGAACCTGAGCGGCTCCGTGCCGGTGTTCTTCACGTTGTGGCGCGCGCCCGCGGGCACGATGATCGCGAACTCGCTCTCGATCTTCGTGCACTTTCCGTCGATCCAGACTTCGCCCGTGCCCTGCTCGATGCGGAAGAACTGGTCGCGGTCCTCGTGCACTTCCTCGCCGATCTCCTCTCCCGGGCGCAGAGACATCAGGACGAGCTGCAGATGCTTGCCCGTGTAGAGCACGCGTCTGAAGTCCGAGTTCTGCGTGGTCCTGTCTTCGATGTTGTCGACGAAGCCTTTCATCTGATTCTCCACTTCGTGTTCGTATCGCGGGGGCGCGAGCGTCGCAGGAATCCCATCCCTGCGCCGCAACGGGGCATGTTTCTTGCGGGCCACCCCGCCGGGATCTCGCGGTAACGAATGATGACACGAGCCGGGCGCCGGGGAGGAGGTTCCTTGTTACCCCATCTCGAATCCCTTGCGTGGACGGCGGGCGTCATTCTGCTGGTCTTCTACGGTGCAGCGGGCGTATGGGCAGAGCGGGAACGCGCCATCGGGCTCGAACGGGCGCGCGATGAACGGCCCGATGCGTGGTCCGAGCCAGATGCGTGGTCTGAGTCAATGGACGCCACATCGCATCCGGCGTGGGCGCAGCGGCTCGACCGCGCACCCGATCAGTCGACGTGGTCCAGGAAGCGCATTGCGGCGTTCGCTGCGAGCGTCGGCAGTCCGGGTGAGCCAGTGGGAGTGCTGCACATCCCCGCGGTCGAGCTCGAAGTGCCCGTCTACTCCGGCGCGAGCGAGATCAATCTCAATCGCGGTGCGGCTCACATCGACGGTACGACCCTGCTCGGGCAGGCGGGAGGAAACATCGGCATCGCCGCTCACCGTGACGGATTCTTCCGGAAGCTGAAGGACGTGCGACTCGGTCAGGAGCTCTTCATCGAGCACGGCGGAAGCTCACGGCGCTATCTGGTGTCGGAGCTCGGTGTCGTGCCGCCGACCGACGTCGGGGTGCTCGCCGCGACCGCGACGCCGAGCGTGACACTGATCACCTGCTACCCGTTTCACTTCATCGGGAGCGCGCCTCTGCGCTACGTCGTGCGGGCGGAGCTGGATACGGCCAGCCTGCGTGAAGCCGGTGGTGCAGAACTTGCCGCAAGCATGGTCCGCGACAGTCGGACAAGGAGGTCCCCATGATGATCCGATCCATGACATTGGCAGCCGCGATCGCTCTTGCCGCCGGCGCATCGTTGTCGGCGCAGACCCGAACCGACCGGGCGTTTACCGCAACCGGCGAGAGCTGCAAGGAGGTCAACTGGTCGCGAGAGGTCCTGCAGCGGGCACCGAACATCGCCGAAGCCTGCCAGGAAGTGATGCAGCGGGACGGAAAGTACTACGTGAAGTTCCAGGGAGAGGTCGAGCGGGTCGCCAGGCGCGGCCAGGAGCTGACGGTAGCCTTCAAGGGCGGCGATACGATCACGCTCAATCCTCCCGAGAACTTGACCGTGATCATGGATGACCGGCCCCGGCCGGTGAGCGCCCTGCGTCCCGGTGATCAGCTCAACTTCTACGTGCCCGAGGACCGCTTCACGGCACGCTTTGCCGCCGAGGATGCCTCTCCCGCGGCGCAGCCCGACGTCGCCATCGCTCCTGCGCCCTCGCAGCGCGTTGCCGCAGCGGAACCGCCGCCGGAGACTCTGCCCGCGGCAGAGCTGCCGGAAACTGCCGGCTCACTGCCGACCATCGGGCTTGCGGGACTCCTGCTCACGGCACTGGGTGCAACTCTCACCGTGATTCGCAGGCGCTCGCGATCAATGTAGGACCGCTCGCGGTCGTCGTCTGCCTCGTCCGTGGCGCACAGGCTGCAAGCGGCGCCGCGGGCACGGCGCAGACATGTGCCGCGTCCCCGTTCGAGGTGACGCACCCGAGTGCAGCGCGTTGCACGCACGCCGCGCAGTCGTGAGTTCCATGAAATGGTGCGGTGCTCGGTTGTGAGCGTGATCTGGCGGGGCGTATAGTGCGAGTTCCCGGCGTGCTCGAGTCTCGAGGCCTGCCATGGATCGTCGCGCCTTCATCCGTTCGGCGGCCGGGGCCGCAGCGCTCTCTGCGCTGCGTCCGACCGCCGCGTTCGCAGAAGTCACGTCGGATGGTCAGTTGCCCGATGGCATCGATGCCGTCACGGGCGAAGGCACCGGGGTCAGAATCCCCCGCAGTGCGCTCGCGGATCTGCGCGCGAGGGTGCGTGGCCCCATCCTGTTCGCGTCGGATCCCGGCTACGACGAAGCCCGGCGTCTCATCAATCCCGCGTTCGATCGCCGTCCCGCGCTCATCGTGCAACCGACCGGTGCGGCCGACATCCGCACGGCCGTGCAGTTCGCGCGCGAGCACGGCGGGCTTCTGCTGGCAGTGAAGTGCGGCGGTCACAGCCAGTCGGGGCAATCGACGTGTGATCGCGGATTGCTCGTCGATCTCTCCAGGTTCCGTGACGTCCGCATCGATCCGGCTGCACAGCGCGCGTGGGTGACCGGCGGTTCACTGCTCGGTGCGGTCGATCACGAGACGGCGACACATGAGCTCGTCACGCCGCTCGGCACGGTGTCGCACACGGGCGTGGGTGGGCTCGTCACGGGCGGCGGTTTCGGACGCCTCGCGCGCAAGTACGGCCTGTCCATCGACAATCTGCTGAGCGTGCAGATCGTGACGGCGGACGGCGAGCTGCGCTACGCGAGCACGGGCGAGAACCCGGACCTCTTCTGGGGCGTGCGGGGAGGCGGAGGAAACTTCGGCATCGTCACGTCGTTCGAGCTCCAGCTGCATCCGATGCGCCGTGAGGTGATCGGCGGCAACTGGATCTACCCGATCTCGCGTTCGCGGGAGATCCTGACGCGCTTCGGGGAATTCGCCCCGCAGGCGTCCGATGAGCTGTACGTTGGATTCCAGATGCTGCAGCCGCCCGGAAACGCAGCAGGGGAGATGGGTCTGGAGATCTGCTACTGCGGACCCGAGAGCGAGTACGAGCGCGCGGTCGAGCCCCTGCGCAGGAGTCTCGGTCCGCCGGCGCAGGATACCGTGAAACGTATCGCGTACACGGCGCTGCAGAAATCGGGAGACGTCAGCGATCCGCGGGCTCTCGCGATCTATCTCAAGAGCGGCTTCATTCCTGCGCTGGGTCCCGATCTCGCGGAGGCGATCGTCGAGAGCTTCACGCCGCACCCGGCGCGCTTCACCGCGGTCTTCTTCCAGTCGAGCGGCGGCGCGATCGCGCGCGTGTCGCGGGATGCGACGGCGTTTCCGCACCGGAGCGTTCTCGGCAATCTGCTCACGGCAGTCGGCTGGCCCGCCGGGCAATCCGGGACGCCTCACATCGAGGCGATTCGCGCGCTCTGGAGCGGACTCGAGCCGTTCACGGAAGGCTTCTACTTCAACGATCTCGATCCCGATCACAAGGCAAAGGACATCCTGTCGAACTACCAGCGCAATCTCGAGCGCCTCACCGCGGTGAAGACGCGTTACGACCCGTCCAATCTCTTCCGCCTGAACGCGAACGTGAAGCCAGCGACGCCGCGCGCCGCCTGAGAATCCGCGGTGGAAGGGAAGGGCCGCTCGTCTCGTTCGATTGCGCGGCGTCCCGAAGCCTCATGGGCAGCGTCGCGGCGGCTCAGCTCGAGTCTGCCAGGCACGCGACGTGCAAGCGATCCCGGCATCCGTGGCCCGATGCGCCGAATCGATGACGGATCACTCATGTTCGACGAGCTGAGAAGGGCGTGGAGAGAGTTCATTCAGAGCCCGCCGGGCGAGCGCTTCGAGCGCCGCTTCCGCCGCGTGCGCCGCATCCGCCGTTCCGGCCTCCTCAAGTGGACGAGCTGGATCGGCGGTCCGACGCTCATCGTCATCGGTCTCATTGCCCTGCCTGCGCCGGGACCGGGAACGCTGGTGCTGCTCGCCGGCGGAGCGCTCCTCGCACAGGAGTCTCTCTACGCCGCGCGCGGTCTGGACAGACTCGAGCTGCTGCTGCGTTCTGCGGCCGCCTCGCTCGGCCGGCTCTGGAGCCGCGCGCCGACGACGGTTCGAGCGCTCGCCGTGCTCGCGGGTGCGAGCCTCCTGGCCGGCATCGGATTCGGGGCGTGGCGGGTCTTCTTCGACGGCTGATGGTTGCGTGCGCGCCGCCCGGGTTCACGCAGGGATGCCGTGCACCGAGCTCAGCGCAGGCGATCCACGATCTCCTCGCGCAGGTCGCGGATCTCCTTCGCGCGGGAGACCTGTGCGCGCTCGCAGCGTCCGCCGCGAGGACAGCGCGTGCTGCGTGGGCAGATGATGCGCGCGGGCTGAGCACATGCTTCTTCGACCCATGCGATGTTGAGGACGTTCGCGACGAGCCGCAGCGCGTCGGCTGTCTCGTGCGGTATCGGCGCGGTTCCTCCGCGCCGGAAGCACTCCTGCGTGAGACCGGCGATGAGCGGGGAGGCGTCGATGCCGTTCGCCTCGAGCGCCGGCGCAAGATCGATCCCCACCGACAGAACGTGAGGATTGCCCGCCATGTCTCGCGTGCGCAGCGAATGACAGCAGTAGAGGAGGGACCGATCCTCGGTGCGCAGTATCGAGATCTGCGAGCCGGACGGGGTCCCCGGCTCATCGAGCATGCGGAACACCGCCCAGTTCGGGCAGGGATCCGTCACCTGCGCCATGTTGCCCCAGGGCAGGGGAATGCCGTTGCCGCGGTAGACGGCGCGGAGGTACCCGGGCGGGTACGCGTCGAAGAAATGCCAGTAGCGGTACGGCGAGACCTTGGTCATCCGCCGCATCACCACCGCGGGCGTGAGCTCCAGCTTCCGGCCGCCCTCCACGCGATAGCGCTCGCGTGTCAGAAAGCGCCGGAAGGGCGCGCGGGGACAGAGCAGCGCGCCGGCGAAGAAGCTGCATTCGAAGTCGCGCCAGGCATAGAGCACGTCGTTCGGATCGATCGCGGACGCGCTCGATCCTCCATCGGGGCTCGCGCCCATCTCGCCACCGGTGGCGTGAGGCGACTTCCGGCCGTCACCACCGTGCAGGACCTTGTGACCGATGTGCAGGGCGAGATCGAACTTGAGCCGTGCCGGATCCGCCTGCAGCGCCCGATTGAGATACACGATGCGCGGCGCTTCGAAGAACGAGCGCAGGATGCTCCGCACTTCCTGATCCTGATCGCGTGCGCGCACGGCCTTGCGCTCGAACCAGCGGATCTCCAGCCCGTGGCGGCGGGCGAGCCGCATGAGATCGTCGACGCCGAGCGGAAAGCGCCGCTCGCCCACTTCCTCCGCAGCACGCTCGAGCTCCGGAAAGTCGTTGCGCGAGAGCTCCTGATGGGAGCGGATGAGCAGATGCGCGAACTGTCGCCCCGTGGTGCCCGTTTGAGAAAGGAGCTCCGGAATGGCCGCCTGCAGCACTTCCTTCGAGAACAGGAACGCCGGCTCGAGCGGTATGCGCGCCGGGCTTCCCCGCGTTTCGGGAGGACGCAGCGCGCCGAGATCGGCGTTCTCGTCGAGGAACCAGGACGGATCGCGCTGAAAGACGCGAGCGAGGAGCGAGAGAAGCTCGGCGGACGGCACGCGCTTTCCGCTCTCGATCATGCTCAGGTAGGAAACCGAGGGAGCGAGCTCGCGATCGAGCGCCACGCAGCGCGTGGAGAGCTCCTCGAGCGTCAATCCGTTGCGCTTGCGCAGGCTCCTGAGACGCGCGCCGAGGAGATGGCTGCGGTGAACGAGCCGTGACATGGATTGTGAAATTAACAGTGTGAAGTTTCTGAGGTCAATTTGCGCAAGCCGGCATCCCTATCATGCGCCATCGGCCGATGCGGAAAGCATCGCCTCCGCTCCAGCTCGCGCCGCGGGCGGGGCGGCGTGAATGCCATCGACGCGGCATCCGGCGACACGACATGGTTCAGGAGGAACTCAGGATGAACGACGGACAGCGGATGAGCGTGGAGGAACTGCGGGAGTCGTGGCGCACGAGCCCGCGCTGGAAGGGCATCGCCCGGCCGTACTCCGCGGAGGACGTCGACCGGCTGCGCGGCACCGTTCACGTGGAGCATTCCCTCGCGCGGCTCGGCGCGGAGAAGCTCTGGCGATACCTGCACGAGCTGCCGTTCGTGAACGCGCTCGGCGCGCTCACGGGCAATCAGGCGATGCAGCAGGTCAAGGCGGGACTGCGCGCGATCTACCTCTCGGGCTGGCAGGTCGCGGGCGATGCGAACCTCGCGGGTCAGATGTATCCCGATCAGTCGCTGTATCCGGCCAACTCGGTGCCGGAGGTCGTGCGGCGGATCAACAACACGCTGCTGCGCGCCGATCAGATCCACCACGCGGAAGGCGACGATTCCATCGACTGGATGCAGCCGATCGTGGCCGACGCCGAAGCGGGATTCGGCGGCGTGCTCAATGCCTTCGAGCTCATGAAGGCGATGATCGATGCGGGCGCCGCCGGCGTGCACTTCGAGGATCAGCTCGCCTCGGCGAAGAAGTGCGGACACATGGGCGGCAAGGTGCTCGTGCCGACTCAGGAAGCCATCGCCAAGCTCGTCGCAGCGCGTCTCGCCGCGGACGTCTGCGGCGTGCCGACGGTGCTCATTGCGCGCACGGATGCCGAGAGCGCGCGCCTCCTCACTTCGGACGTCGACGAGCGCGACCGGCCCTTCGTGGACGCCTCGAAGGGCCGGACGAGCGAGGGCTTCTTCTACGTGAAGGCAGGGCTCGAGCAGGCGATCGCCCGCGGGCTTGCGTACGCGCCGTACGCCGATCTCCTCTGGTGCGAAACCGCGAAGCCGGACCTCGAAGAGGCGCGGCGTTTCGCGGAGGCCATACACCGCCGTTTCCCGGACAAGCTCCTCGCGTACAACTGCTCACCGTCCTTCAACTGGAAGAAGAATCTCGACGAGGCGACCATCGCGAAATTCCAGCGCGAGCTCGGAGCCATGGGCTACAGGTTCCAGTTCGTCACGCTGGCAGGTTTCCATGCGCTCAACTATTCGATGTTCACGCTCGCGCGCGCGTACCGCGAGTCGCAGATGAGCGCCTATGCGCAGCTCCAGCAGGCGGAGTTCGCGGCGGAGCGTGACGGATACACCGCAACCCGCCATCAGCGCGAAGTCGGGGCGGGCTATTTCGACGCCGTGACGCAGACCGTGACCGGCGGAAAGTCCTCTCTGGGCGCGCTCGCCGGCAGCACCGAGGAGGTGCAGTTCCACGGGTGAGCGGCTCGGAACGCGCTCAATCGCGGCGCCGGGCGACGACGAGATAACCCGGGACGGCCTCGTCCCGCTCGAGGCGCAGGGTCTCCTCGTCCAGCGCGCAGAGGTGAAACTCTCCTGCCGCGAGCGCGCTCGCAACGTACGCGGCATCGTGCGCGTAGCGGCCGTGCGGCCCCAGGCGATGATCGGCGCGCGGTGAGCCGCGCAGGGCTTCCAGTGTGAAGATCGTGAGTCCTCCGGGACGCAGGGCGCGGCGGATCGCGCTCAGCGGTTCCTCGAGCGGACCGAAGTAATTGAGCGTATCGGCGGCGATCACGGCATCGAAGCACTCCGGCCGTGAACGCAGGTACATGCACAGCTCCTCGACCGCCAGCTCGTCGTACGCGCCGCGCTCACGGGCACGATCGATCATCCGCTCCGACAGATCGACGCCCACGAGCCGGCGGCTCATGTCGCGAACCAGTGGGCCGCAGAGTCCGGTACCACAGCCGGCATCGAGTATGTCCATCGGGTCATCCGAGGGACGCCAGCGGTGGAGTGCAGCGGCGACGAGCTGCGGCGCCCGGTACTCGAGCCGCTCGAGGCTCTCGTCGAATGCGTCGGCGAAGCTGTCGAAATGCTCGCGCAGATATTCGTCCGATGCCCGAGGCGGCACGTCGCGACCCGATAGCGCGGCCACCATGTGGCGCGCCCTGGGATTCGCGGGATCGCGCGTAAGCCATCGCCCATAGACGTCCGCGGCCTCATCGAGCCGTCCGATCCGGTAGAGCAGTGCCCCGAGCGCGTCGTAGGCGATCCCGTAGTCGGGCTGCCGCGTGATCGCCTCGCGCAGACTCGCGACCGCCTCATCCGCGCGGCCCTCGTCGCGCAGGCAGATGCCCAGGTTGTACCACGCTTCCGCCATCGATGGCGTGCATCGCGCGGCCTTCTCGTAGGCATGCAGCGCTTCGCGACGGCGACCCGCAGCGATGAGCATGCTGCCGAGCGTGTTCCATGCATGAGCATTGCCGGGCGCGCGGGAGACGCAGCGCTCGAGAGTCCGCAGCGCTTCCCCGGTTTCACCCCGATGGAACTGCAGCAGACCGAGGTAGTACAGCGCCTTGGGATCGTCGGGACGCGCCGTCAGCACGCTCCGGTAGCCGGCTTCCGCCTCGTCGAAGCGTCCAGCCCGATGCGCATCGAGCGCCGCACGGAGCACGTCGTTCATGGCCGAAGCTCGAGCATGAGGGAAGGGAAGGACAGCGGCGGTATAGTGAGACCGTCAGAGCTCCGGGGCAACGGCCGCAGAGCCACACGCTTCCGGATGAACAAGAGTCTCGTTGCCGGCGATGCATCCGCCGGCTGATCACTGGAGGTTCACATGAAGAAAGCCACTCTCGCGCCTGCCTCGTTGCTCCTTTCCTTGATGCCCGCAGTCACGTTCGCCAGCTATGCCGACGATCGTGCCGAGATCGAGAACCTCTCCAACCGCTACATGATCGCGGTCGACGCCGGCGACATCGACACGGTGATGGAGGCCTGGGCCGAGGACGGTGTGCTGGAGTGGGTGTACGGCGTGGAGCGTGGCAAGGAAGCGATCCGCAGGGCGATGTCGAACTTCGGCGGGGCGCGCCGCGTGGAGATCCCGGAAGGCGCGACGTCGCGGCCGCGGACGCGGCACATGATCATCAATCACGTCATCGACGTGCAGGGCGATACGGCGAAGACCGTCGCCTACTGGTTCGCGTTCACGAACAACACGCCGCAGAAGGACGTGCAGCTCCTCTACTTCGGGCACTACGAGGACGAGCTCGTGAAGCGCAACGGCAAGTGGCTCTTCAAGAAGCGCCGCGTGTTCAACGAGTCGCTGCAGAACCGCGCGCTCTTCTATCCGGGCCTCGGCGAGAAGGATCCGCGTCAGAACAAGGATTGACGCGAACGGCAGCGGTCGGCTGCGCTCCGGCCCGCGACGATGCCGGTCGGAGCGTCCGTCGGCCACAGGCACGTGCCGGACGCATCGGTGCCACGCCGGCCGTGGACGGAATCACTCGTCGAGACCGAACGCGAGCAGGACGTTGCCCGGCTTGCCGAAGATCACGGAGTAGCCCGACGTCGCGAACACCTTGCCGTCGGTGATCACCGCGCCTGCCGCGGTGATGCTGCCGCCGCGGGCTTTCACGCCGTTGACCGTCTCGAATTCACGGTCCGTCGCATACTGCCAGATCACGCTGCCGTCCTTCGTCGAGAGGGCGCGGATCACGCCGTCGAGTCCGCCGATGAGCACCGCACCTTCGATGCTGCTCGCGACGGCGCCATGACTGCCGGGCGCGATCGGCGAGTACCAGCGCTCGGTGCCGTCCCGGAGACTCACGGCGACCATTCCGCCGCTCGACAGGCCGAAGTACGCGTTCTCTCCATCCGTCGTGCCACCCCAGATGAGTCCGCGCCCGTTCCCGTTTCGCGGCACCTGCACGCGCCAGCGCAACTTGCCCCCGTTGTCCGGATCGAAAGCGAGCACCTCGTTGGGACGCGCGGCGACGATCAGCGAGCGCGTGCCGTCCGCATGCGTAACGAGGATCGGCGATGCCGGAATGTCCCGATCCGGTCCGAGCTTCTTCGGACAGTTCTCCGAATTCACGGCGCCGCAGCCGACGAGAAACGCGTCGTTGGCGTAGACCTGATGCGTCCAGCGCACGGCACCTGTCGAGAGGTCGAGGGCAATGACCGAGTCGGACGTTTCCGCAGCCGGCTCGGTGTACGCATTCCCGGTGCCGAAGTAGAGCGCGCCGGCTGCCGGATCGATGGCCGGCGTGTTCCAGACTGCGGCGCCCGCAGGCGCGTAGAGCTGAACGCCCGCGGAGTTCTTCCTCGTCGGCTGCGGCGTCTGCGCGATGGTGTACGTCTTCCACAGGAGCCTGCCGCTGCTCACCTCGTAGGCCGACACGCTGCCGCGGAAGGTGCAGCATGGATAGCTCTCCGCGCGCGCAGCGCCTTCCTCCCACGCCGACATCGGCACGTACAGCACGCCGTCGTGCAGGACGGGCGAGGCGGTCATGCGTGCCGCCAGGTGCTCGTCCACGCGTTGTCTCCACAGGAGCCGGCCGCTGCGGGCGTCCACCGCGTAGAGGTTCGCCTTGACGTCACCGAAGAAGGCGGCGTACTCGACACCCGCGTGTCCTTTCACGGGTCCGACGCTGACGCTCGTGCGCACGCCCGCGTCCCCCCGGAACGACCAGTGGACGCAGCCCGTAGCCGCGTCGAGTGAGTAGACGTATCCATTGTCCGAGCCGACGAACACTCGGCCGCCCACGATCGAGGGCTGACCGTACGCCGAGCTGCCGCCGGGAAAGCCGAAGGCCCAGAGGAGCTTCAGCTTCGGAATGTCGGCAGCGGAGATCCCGGCATTCGCGGCGTTCTGATGGCGCGAGTTGCCCACATCCGGGCTCCAGCCGTTCCAGGCGCGACCCGACGGATCGAACGCGGAATCCGCCCGACAGCGATTCGGCATGTGGGCCGCGTCGCCCGCCTGCGAGGCGCCGAGTAGCTGACCGCTCACCGCTTCAGCGACCGCGCGGATGTCCGATTCTTCGAGGTCGCGCGCATGGACCTGCATCGAGCCCTTCGTCAGCGCTTCATAGATGCGCTCGGCCGGCATCGCGCGAAGCAGCTCCGGCGGCGGTGCATGCTCGACCTCGGGGCGGCCGTGACACGTCATGCAGCGCTCCTGAAAGATGATGAAGCCCTGCTCACTGCCGCCCACGCGGGTGATGGTGGCCGGATCCTGTGCGACCGCGAACGGGGGCAGGAGAACGAGGAGCAGGGCGAGTGTGCGCGTCGACGGCATGAGCTGAAGCGAAGTCCTGGCGATCAGGACGCAGATGCTAGCACGTGCCGCCGACGGTCCCTTTCCGCATCGATCACGCCGTGCTCACGAGCGTTCGGTCGCATCTGCAGTGGACGAAGAACGCGATGCCTCCGGCCGATTCTCCTGGCCGAGGGCGCGCCAGGCCTCCTGCCTGAATCGCGACGGGGAGCGGCCGGTGTGCTTGGCGAAGAAACGGGAGAAGTACGCCGCATCGGCGAAGCCCAGCGCGAGCGCGATGCGTTTGACGTCGAGCGTGGTGTAGATGAGGTTGCGCTCCGCTTCGCGCAGCAGCCGGCCGTTGATAACGCCGAGCGCCGATTTCCCCAGCACCTCACGGCAGACACGGTTGAGCTGGGTCGAGGTGATCCCGAGGGCCCGGGAGTACTCCTCGATGCTCCTGTGTTCGCGGTACCAGCGGTCGACCAGCGCACGGAAGCGCTGCAGGTGCTGCATCTTGCGTGCGGAGGCTCCCGAGACGGGGTGGGCGCTTTCGCCGATCGCCCGCGCCACCGTGACCAGGGCCAGCTCGAGCCCTGCACGCACCGCAGCGAGCCGCCAGGGCAGATTCCCTTCGTATTCGCGGCTCACCGTCTCGAGCGCGCCGCGCAGCACCGCCGCGGTCCGCGACTTCGCGCCGAGGAGAATGCGGTGTGGCCGGGAGAAGACCTCGCGCAGATCGGGCGCCGAGAGCATCTCGTCGAGGTGCCGCTCGAAGAGCGTGATGACGACACCCCGCACGTCGCGCGAGAAGGTGAAGCCGTGCACGGTGAGGGAGGGCAGGGTGACGACGCACGGCGCGCGCAGCGGCAGACGCTCGTTCTCGAGCACCAGCGTGCCATGGCCGCCCCTCATGTACAGAATTTGAAAGAAGGCCTCGTGGCGGTGGGGCCTGATCTCCCAGTCGTGCAGGCGGCTGCGCGAGGCGATCGACTCGCAGTGCAGCCTGTCCGGCGGCAGGGTTGCGGCCGTTTCGCCGTAGAGTCCATACGTCGGGATGGATTCGCGGGGTGCCCGCAGCCCGGTGTCGCGCATGTTCGAATTGTCCAGCTCCGCGCAACGTCTGTCCATTTGCGTACCGAGCGGACGGCGTTAACTTGGGAGCCTGCATTCGGATCAGCCCCGGAGAACCCCATGCGTACGCAGGTAGCCATCATCGGTTCCGGACCCTCCGGACTTCTTCTCGGGCAGCTTCTTCATCGGGCGGGAATCGACAACATCATCCTCGAGCGGCGCACGAAGGAGTACGTGCTGAGCCGGATACGCGCCGGCGTTCTCGAAGAGGGATTCGTCGAGATGATGGACCGCGCCGGGGTCGGGGCCCGCCTGCACGCCGAAGGGCTGATCCACGAGGGTTTCGACATCTGCTTCGACAACGTGCGTCACCGCATGGACCTTGCGGGGCTCACGGGCGGCAAGAAGGTCGTCGTGTACGGTCAGACCGAGGTGACACGCGACCTCATGGCGGCGCGCGAGGCGAGCGGTGCGCCGACCGTTTATGAGGCCGAGGACGTGAGCCTGCATCACTTCGACGGCACGTCCCCGAAGGTCCGCTACCGGCACGCCGGCAGGGAACACGAGATCGAATGTGAGTTCATCGCCGGCTGCGACGGCTTTCACGGCGTGTCACGGCAGAGCGTCCCCGAAGGCGCGATCAGGACTTTCGAGCGTGTCTATCCCTTCGGCTGGCTCGGATTGCTGTCCGATACGCCGCCGGTCTCTCACGAGCTGATCTACGTGAACCACCCGCGCGGTTTCGCCCTGTGCAGCATGCGGTCGAAGACGCGCAGCCGCTACTACGTGCAGGTGCCGCTCACCGACGACGTGCAGCAGTGGCCCGACGAGCGCTTCTGGGACGAGCTGCGGGCCCGGCTCGACCCGAAGACCGCGCAGCAGCTCGTCACGGGACCTTCCATCGAGAAGAGCATCGCGCCGCTGCGCAGCTTCGTCGCCGAGCCGCTGCGCTTCGGGAGGCTGTTCCTCGCGGGCGATGCGGGGCACATCGTGCCGCCGACCGGTGCGAAGGGTCTCAATCTCGCAGGCAGCGACATTCACTATCTGTCCACGGGCCTCATCGAGTTTTACCGCACGGGCAACAGCTCGGAACTCGACGCCTACTCGGCGCGCGCCCTGCGCCGGATCTGGCTGGCCGAGCGTTTCTCGTGGTGGATGACCCATCTCCTGCACCGTTTCCCGGAGCAGGGTGCGTTCGCCGATCGCATACAGCGTGCGGAGCTCGAATACCTGGTGAGCTCGAAGGCCGCACAGACCTCGCTGGCCGAGAACTACGTCGGTCTGCCGTTCTAGGGGCACGCCGCGCTTCGCACGCGGCGGTCTCCATCTTCCGGCGCGCGTGCGGATACGACGGCCGGCGCTTCGGCGCGCTCGAACGCAACGCCAAGATAATTCGAATGGACGGAACGCTCCGGGCGCTGTAGAACGGCTCGCCGAGCGCAACGGAAGCGATGCGCGTGCATCGCAGGCAGCCGCACGGTGATCGCGGCTTTCCCGATGTGGCGAGGCTCCCGGCGCGATGGAGGGGGACCTCGTGCAGTCGAGCTCGGAAGGCAACGGCAAGCGTCATCTCGTGGTGAACCGATCGGTCGCGCTCCCGGTGCGCGATCTGGAGCGCCTGCGCGCGCTGCTGCGCGGTCGGCTCGAGGCCGTGCGGGTGTATCTGGCGTACCTTCAGGAGCTCGATGAGGCACTGACGCGCGCCGAGATCATCGAGGGTGATGCTCCGCCTCGGGACGTGGTGAGCGTCGGCTCGCGCGTTCTCGTGCAGGACGTTCATACGGGCGAACGAATCTCGTACGAGCTCGTGTTTCCTAGTGAACCTCAGCGTCAGGATGCACGGCAGGAGTCGGTCGAGCTGCCCGTGCTCGCACCGCTCGCCCTGGCGCTTCTCGGACGGCGTGAGGGAGAGCAGCTCGAGTGGCGATTCCCGCGCGGCGCGCGACTGCTCGAGATCGCCATGATCGGACGTGGCGATGCGACCGGAGCGGCCGAAGCGGCGCGAGGCGAAGACGCAACGCTGGTGGCGCCGATGGCCGCCGCATTCGGCTAGCCGCGCCGCTCAGCCGTTCAGAATCCGGCGTGCGTTCTCCCAGACCGCGAGCAGCGCCGGATGGCGGATGCGCCGCTCCAGGGAGATCGCATAGAACTGCGCCTCGACGCCGTTCGCGGGACCAACCGTCGCGAGCCCGTACGCCTGGTGGAACTGCTCTTCGAGCACGGCGGGTACGGGCGCCACGGCGCCGCCCGCCCGCGCGAACTCCCGCAGCAGGGCATAGTCCTCGAACTCCCCGATGATGACCGGACGCACCTCGTGCCGGTCGAGCCACTGATCGAGCGCGCGCCGGATGGCCGTGTCCTCGGTCGGCAGCAGCACCGGTGCACCGTTCAGCGAGCCGGGGAACCCCTTGCGCAGCGTCTTCGCGAGCGCGGGCACCGCCATCCATACCTCCTTGCTGCTGCCGAGCGGGTGGTTGTAGGCACGGACGCTGAGGCTCGGCGCGATGGGCGAATCCGACAGGACGACGTCGATCTCGTGGATGGCGAGGTCCGCCATCAGCCGCTCGAGCGTCCCTTCCCGGCACACCAGGCGCACCGGTTGTGAAATCGAGAGCGCCGGCTGCAGCAGCCGGTGAACGATCTCCTTGGGCACTACGTCGTCGATGCCCACCACGAGGCGAAGCGGCCTGCGCGTGGGGCGCTGCTCCAGCGCGTCGAGGAGGTCGCGCCCGAGCCCGAAGATCTCGTCCGCGTAACCGTATACGAGGCGACCGACTTCGGTCGGAACGAGCGTGCGGCCGGATTTCACCAGAAGCTTCTCGCCGAGCCGTTCCTCGAGTGTCTTGAGCTGCGCGCTGATCGCCGGCGGAGACAGGTGCAGCTCCTCGCACGCGCGCGTGAGGCTGCCGTTGCGCACGACCGACCAGAAGTAGAGCAGATGCTGGTAGTTGAGCTTTCTGACGTTCGTCATTGAGTTCCAGCAGATGGAAATGTATTTCCATGTAATTCTAATTGATAGAAGTAACGAAGTCCGCTAGAAGGTGCACGCAAGCCGGCGAAGTGGAGGAGTCGAATGAAGGATCCGCGCGGCGCCGCGCGTCACGGCGAGGAGCTCTACGCCGCAATCGTGCTGGAGAGCTGGCGCAGGTGTCTGCAGGCAAGGAGGAGAGATGCTGAGGCGTGGACGGAAACTGGCAAGGAGGCGCAGAGCGCGCGTGCGTGCGCTCGCACTGGTGCGTCGCGAGGTTCTCGAGAGGCTCGAGCGTCGACGGAACGGTGACCGCACGCCGCACCAGCCGCGCTCGGTAGCCATCGTGTCGTCGCAGGCGGCCCAGACGTGGGTGCGCAGGCTGCTCGGGAAGCCCGCGTCGTGACGGCGACGGCGATCGCGGCGGACCGCGCGGGGCGTGGCGCGCCGACGTCGGAGGATCTGGTCGCGGCGATCCGCGATCACGCGATTTTCACATTCGACCTCGACGGGCGGGTGACGAGCTGGAACCCTGGCGCGGAGGCGATCTTCGGCTGGTCGCGCGATGCTTTCGTGGGCCTGCCGGTCGAGCGGTTCTTCACGCCGGAGGACCTCGCGAGCGGTCTGCATCGCCGGGTACGGAGCGCCGCCGCGAGAAGCGGCCGTTTCACTCATGAACACTGGATGTGCCGGCGCGACGGTTCGCGGTTCTTCGCCAGCGGCACCACGCACTGCATTGCCGATCCATCCGGCTTCCCGCGCGCATTCGTCACGATCGTGAGAGACCAGACGACGGCGCACCTCGTGGCTCGCGAGCGCGAGGCGCTGCTCGATGCTGAGCGGGCCGCAAGGGCACGGGCGGAGCGCGCCGATCACATGAAGGACGAGTTCCTTGCGACGCTCTCGCACGAGCTGCGCACGCCGCTCAACGCCGTGCTCGGCTGGGCGCAGATTCTTGGCCGCAGTGCACCGCCTGATTCACAGATCCAGCGCGGACTGCAGATCATCGAGCGCAACGCGCGGGCGCAGGCGGAGCTCATCGGGGATCTGCTCGAGACGAACCGCATCCTTTCCGGCAAGGTGCACCTGGACATCGCGCCCGTGGAGATCCCGTCGGTGATCCACGCGGCGATCGTTTCCCTGAAGCCGAGAGCGGAGTCGAAGGGTGTCGTGCTCGAGGCCACCGTGGCTCCGGACCTCCCCGTCATCCGTGGGGATTCGAGCCGGTTGCAGCAGGTGCTCTGGAACCTGCTGTCGAACGCGGTGAAGTTCACATCGCAGGGCGGCCACGTGCGCGTCTGTGCGTGGCTGGAAGGCGAGAGCGTCTGCATCGCAGTGGCCGACACGGGACAGGGCATCGCGCCGGAGTGTCTGCCGCGCCTGTTCGACCGCTACCGTCAGACGGGCGGTCCGAAAGCTTCGGGCAGGGGTCTGGGGCTCGGACTTGCACTCGTCAAGCAGCTCGTCGAGCTTCACGGTGGCTCCGTTCGGGCCGAGAGTGCCGGCGTGGGGCTCGGTGCGACGTTCACTGTCCGGCTGCCTCTCGAGGCGCCCGGGACGGGCGAAGAGTCGCTGCGGCGTGGCCATGTCGACCGGGCGACGCCTGCTCCCGATCGCGATCTTCTCGCGGGAACGCGTGTGCTCGCCGTGGACGACGACGAAGATACGCGCGAGCTCGTCCGCCGGGTGCTCGAGGAATTCGGCGCATCGGTGAGCTCCGCTGCGTCCGGACCGGAAGCCCTCGAGGTCTTCGTCGTTGGCGAGTTCGACGTGCTCGTCAGTGACATCAGCATGGCACCGATGAACGGTTACGAGCTGATCCGCGCGATCCGCGAGCACGAAGCTCCCGATGGCCGGCGACTTCCGGCGCTGGCAGTGACGGCGCTGGCGCGCGACGAGGATCGTGCGCGGGCGCGTCAGGCAGGCTTCCAGGCGTGTGTCTCCAAGCCGGTAGATCCCTATGAGCTCGTTCGCATGGTCCGGATGACGGTCGACTGCGCTTCCCGGGAAGGATGAGTACCATCCCGGCTCCGGGGGAACAGTTCGGAGCCGGATCATGAGACGACAGCCGAGTGGCGTCCTTTACCTGGTACTGCTGCTGGCGACTGCGGGCAGCGCGTTCGCCTATCCGCCTCCACCGCCGGATCCCGCCGACCCGCCTTCGAGCGTTCCGCCGGCAATCCAGCAGCTGCGGCGCGAGATGCTCGACCCGGGCGTCAACGTCCTCACGTTCCGCAGCATGGACCGGATCTTCACCACGCGGACGGTACCGCGCGCCGGCCCGGTCTGGAAGATGCCGCGCGCGGACCGTGCGCTCGACTTCACGTATGAGTTCCGTAGCGAGCGGTACACGCCGGAGCAGTTCCTGGAGCGGACCTACACCAATGCGCTCCTCGTGATGAAGGACGGGCGCATCGTCGCGGAGGTCTACCGCAACAACACCGACGAGCGCACGAGATTCATCGGCTGGTCGATGACGAAGTCGATCACTTCGATTCTGATCGGCTGTGCGCTCGCCGAGCGGCGCATCGAATCGCTCGACGATCCCGTCACGCGCTATCTGCCGGAGCTTGCGGGAGGCGGCTACGACGGAGTCACGATCCGTCAGATCCTGCAGATGCGCTCGGGCGTGGATTATGAAGAGCGCTACGACTTCGAGAATCCGGGAGTCGCGGCGCGCAATCACGAGCGCGCACTGGTGCGCAACGTCGCACGCTTCGCGGATGTGGCGCGCACGATCGGACGTGCGCATCCGCCCGGCACGGTGTGGGCCTACAAGACGCTCGACACCGCCGTGCTCGGCTGGCTGCTCGAGAAGGTGACGGGCGGTACGGTGAGTGCCTACACGGCGAAGTGCCTCTGGGAGCCGCTCGGCGCGGAAGCCGACGGCTTCTACATCATGGACGGTCCGCCCGGCGAAGGGCGCGAGTTCAGCGGCGCCGGCTTCAATGCGACGCTGCGCGATTACGCCCGCATCGGTCAGATGATGCTCGAGGGTGGCGTGGCCGACGGACGGCGCATCGTGTCGGAAGAGTGGGTTCGTGAGTCAACGCGGCCGGCTGAACCAAAGGGGCCCTGGCCCGGCTACGGGTATCAGTGGTGGCTGGTCGACGGAACGGCTGCGTTCCAGGCGATCGGACTGCAGGGGCAGTACATCTATGTGGACCCGGCGAGTCGGACGGTCATCGTGAAGCTGAGCCACTTCCCGCCGGGCGACAATCGGGCGCTGGAAGAGGAGACCGCCGCATTCTTCGCCGCGGCATCCGCGTGGAATCCCGGCTGATGTCCGCGACGGCGCCGCGATCGCCGCCCGTGCGGCCTACTGTGTCACGTGCCAGCTGACTTCGAACTGCTCGCCCGGCGCAACCTGCTTGAGATGGCGGGTGACCACCTCCTGCAGCCGCTCGAGGGTCGCGGCGTCCTCGGCCTCGAGTCGCATCTCGAGCCGCTCGGCATCGGCGCGCAGCGAGCACGGCGCCCCGGGAAACTCGATGCGGGCGCGGTCGGCCTCCTGGTGCACGGCGACGCGATGCGCGAAATGCTTGCACAGGCGTCCCATGTAGCGGGCCGGGGTTGAAATGGAAACACTGGCTTCTGCAGTCAACATGATGATCTCGTGGCGTTCCTTGTCAGGCCACCTGAAGGGAATCCGGGGAGCGTGCACCGGAGTCGGCGAATCGTAGCACCGGCGATGAGCGCTGCGGACTTGCGCGCTCGAGCGTTGCCGACGCGGTTCGGGCGCGCGTTGACGCTTTCGACAATCGACGGGTCCTTCGGGTTCCGATAGACACCTCAACCGCGAGCCCGCTCACCACCCCGAAAGCGAAATGGCGGGTTCGCCGGCCAGCCTCTGGCGCACGTGCTGGCCGAGCTGGTCGGCGAAGCTCCCGCGCGTGCTGACGGCGACGTTCACGAGCACGACGCCCGCATAGTTCTCCTTCGGGTTGAAGAACGCGTAGCTCGAGTAGCCGCCCGTGCCGCCGTTGTGCCAGTACGTGCCGGTGCGTGCGTCGTAGAGCCACGCATACGCGATGCTTCCTCCCGGACCGATCTCGGCCTGGAGCTGCTGCGAGCGCCGGATGGCGGCCGGAAGCGTGCGTGCGTAGCGATCGCGCCTGCTCCCGCCGGCCGATTCGGGTCGGAGATTCGCCTCGAGAAACTTCAGCAGGTCTACGGCCGTCGATCGCAGTGCACCTGCACCTGCAAGAGCATCGAACTCCCAGGGCTGAACGGCGCGAAGGTCCGCCGAGTAGGCCGGCATGAAGCGGCGATGCTGATCGGCCGACAGCGCGATCGCGGTGTCGTTCATCCCGAGCGGTTCCAGCACGTACTTCTTCAGCGCGTCCGCATAGCCGGTTCCGGCGCGCAGGGCGAGCGCGTGCCCCAGAAGCCCAAGACCCAGATTGCTGTAGAGGAACTGCGGCTTCTCGGGCCGTGCGAGGCCGTGCTGCGCAAGGAGCTGGTACAGGTTGTCCGCGCGGTACTCGGCATACGGGTTCGCCATGTCGGACGGCGCGAAGTTGCCCGGCAGACGCGGCAGACCCGAACGCTGGGTGACGAGATCGAGAAGAGTGATCTCCGCGCCTGCAGGCTTCGCAACGATTCCGGTGGGCAGGAGCTCGCGTACCGGAGTCTCCGGTTTCACCTGGCCGTGCTCGACCATCTGGGCCATCAGCAGGCCCGTGAACGTCTTGGTGATGGAACCGATCTCGAACACCGAATCGGGCCACGCGGTCCCGAATCCGAAGACGCTGCGTTCTCCGTTGCGCACGACGGCAACTGCAACACCCGTCGGCTTGCCGGGAGCGAGCAGGCCGCTCGTGAACGTCTTCTCGAGATCCCGGCGCAGGACGGCCTGCATGTCGGCAGGGCGCACCGGATCGATGGCGGGGTCGAAGGTCACGGGCGTCGGGAGAGCCGGACGGATGCGTTCCGACTGACGCGTGAAGCTCAACGGCGTCGAAGCCGACGCGCCGCTGGCGGTCTGAGTCCAGGTTCCCTCCAGCGACCGTCCATCGGCAGAGAGCTTCCCTTTCCACTTCGACTGCACCGACGGCACTTCGAACTCGAGCTCGCCGTTCGAAAAGCTGACGTTCGCGCAGGCGAGCTCGAAGACATTGAGATCCGGGCTGTCAACGAAGCAGGACTGCTTGCCTTCGGCATCGCTGCGGACGATGAGCTGTGTGCGGACGTTCTGTCCCTGGAACTGCGAGGTCCCGAGCCAGATGCCATCGACTGCCGAAGGCGCGGACGCGGGCAGGAACGTGTCGCGCCTGAAATCGAGCGGCATCGACACGCCCTGCAACCAGGTGCCGGAGAGTGTGGCACCGCCGTCACCGACGGTGCCCTTCCACGTGCCGCTGACCGAAGGCACCCTGAATGAGAGCGTGCGACCGTCGAGCACGAAGTCGGCGCAGGGAAGGCCGAACGCCCCCTGATTGGGACTGTCGAGCCTGCAGGTGAGTGCCCCGTCCGCAGCAGCCTCGATATGAAGCCGGAGGCTCAGAGGCCCGAGCGATCCGACATATTCACCGGTCGCCGGTGCTTCCTGTGCCCTAACGCCGAGCGCGACGCACACGAAGAGCAGCGTACCGGCGAAGGCCGTGCGACGGACGGTCTTTCTCGTCATGTCTTCACTCCCGAAGCCCGAACGCACATCCGGCTTCGTCCGCCGGAATGGTCGAGCAAACGGAGGAGCGGGGCAACGCGTGCGACATCGACAGAGAGCTCCGCCCTGCGGTACGGTTCGCCCCGAAGTGGGGGAACGCCTCGATATGCGTATTCAGATTCTTGCCGCCCTGGGCGCCGCGTCGCTCGCGGCCGTCGCCGGTTTCGCTTCTCTCGTGCCGGAAGCAGGCGCATCCGTCGATACAAAGCGACTGATCGAGTCCGATGCGCCCGCCAACGCCGGCCAGTGGCTCTCGTACGGCCGCGATTACACCGAGCAGCGCTACAGTCCGCTCGCGCAGATCAACGTTGACAACGTCAACCAGCTCGGGCTCGCCTGGTACGCGGACCTCGCGGAGCGCGGAGGCAGCTACGAGACGACGCCGCTCGTCGTCGACGGCCGCATCTACGTGACCGCGCCGTGGAGCAAGCTCTACGCGTTCGACGCGAGGACCGGCAGGCAGCTCTGGAAGTACGACCCGAAAGTGCCGGGCGAGTACGCGGTGAGGCTGTGCTGCGGCATCGTCAATCGTGGTGCGGCGGCGTGGAAGGACAAAGTCATCTGGGGCACGCTCGATGGCCGCCTCATCGCGGTGAATGCGAAGACCGGCAGGAAGATCTGGGAAACGCAGGTCACCGATCCGGATGCATGGCAGTCCATTACCGGTGCCCCGCGCGTCGCCAATGGACGCGTCTTCATCGGACACGCGGGCTCGGAGTTCCATCAGCGCGGTTATCTCGCAGCGTTCGACGCCGAGACCGGAAAGGAGCTGTGGCGCTGGTGGGTGGTGCCCGGCGATCCATCGAAGGGCTTCGAGCAGCCGGAGCTCGAATGGGCTGCGAAGACGTGGAACGGCGAGTGGTGGAAGACGGGCGGCGGCGGCGCGCCCTGGGACGCCATCACCTACGATCCGGTGACCGATCTCGTCTACGTAGGCACCGGTAACGGCGCGCCGTGGCCGGCGGAGATCCGTTCACCCGGCGGGGGTGACAATCTGTTCCTCTCGTCGATCGTCGCCCTCGAGGCGAAGACGGGCAAGTACCGCTGGCACTATCAGGCGACGCCCGCCGACAGCTGGGACTTCGACAACACGCAGCAGATCGTCACGGCCGACCTCGTCATCGACGGGGAGAAGAAACACGTGCTGATGCAGGCGTCGAAGAACGGCGTCTTCTACGTGATCGAAGCCGCGACCGGCAAGGTGATCTCCGCCACGCTGTTCGTGCCGACCGCCAACTGGCTGACCGGCTTCGACGAGAACTTCAAGCCCATCATCAATCCCGAGGCCAACTACGGCGCGCACGACCGCGGGTTCCACGTCGTGCCGTCCGCGGGCGGCGCCCATAGCTGGCACCCGATGGCCTTCAACCCGAAAACGGGGCTGATGTACATCCCGACCAATTACGGCAGCTTCCCGCTCGTGGCGGAGGCGGGCGCGAAGATGGGCAATCAGCTTCTGTCGATCAACGTCGCGAAGCGCCCCGTCGATCCGCCGCCCAGGCTCGAAGGCGCGGGTTCCTATCTGCTGGCCTGGGATCCGGTGAAGCGGAAGGAGGTCTGGAGGCAGTACCAGGGCAGCTCGCGCTCGGGCGTGATGACGACGGCGGGCAATCTCGTCTTCCAGGGTTCGCCACCCAGCACCTTCGCCGCTTACCGCGCCGATACCGGCGAGCGCGTGTGGTCGACGGACACGCAGGCCAACATCGTGGGCGGCTCGGTCAGCTACGAGGTCGACGGCGTGCAGTACATCGCCGTGGTTGCCGCCGGTCAGCCCGGATTCGGAGGCGGTGGATACTGGGCGCCCAACTACGCGCGCCTGCTGGTGTACAGGCTCGGTGGCAAGGCGACGCTGCCGGAGAAAGTGCCGTACACTCCGCCGCCGCTCGATCCGCCGCCGAACTTCGGCGATGCCGAGACGCTCGCGCGAGGGCAGACCAGGTACAACGAGCATTGCGCCGCATGCCATGGCAACGACGGCCGCGTGACGAGCGTTTTCCCGGATCTGCGGTACGCGGGCGCGCTGCACAGTGCCGAGGCATTCAAGGCCATCGTCATCGACGGTGCGATGCAGGCGAACGGCATGGTGTCCTTCGCGAAGGTGCTGACGCCAGAGGATGCCGAGGCGATCCGCGCGTACATCGTGAGCCTCGCGAATCAGGCCAGGAATGCACCACAGGGTCCTGGCCCGGGACCGGGTGGAGCGCCTCCCGTCGCTCCTGCACCGCCGCCCGCACCTGGCGCGGGCGCCGCAGCGCCCACGTCGCAGCCGGCTCCGCACCAGTGAGCGAGCGGAGTGCGCGCCCGGAGTGCGCGACGCTGACACCATCGCGGACGTGTTGCTCGAGAAAGCGCCGCGCAGGAAGCGAAGAGATAAGTGCCCCGGGCGATGTGCCCGGGGCACCGGGGCGGTCAGGAAGGGGGAACTGACCACCCACATGCGTTGCGCGCGGCATTCGCCCGCCGACTCGCACGAGCGCCGTGCAACCGGTGCATGAAGCTACCGGCGCGGGATCGCGCCGACAAATACCGATGCACCATGTGATACGTCCGCCACGTCATGTGACCTGTGTGTCACCGCGGGCGGTCGATTTCGAACCCGAGCGCAGCGAGCGCAGGTGATCGCTTCGGCAGTTTCACGGTTGCTTCGGCCGTAAGGCGCCGGGCGAGCGCCGCGACGTGGCGTCGCAGCTCCGGGACTGCGGTCGCTTCCCAGTCGCGCGCGCGGAGCATCGGACCGACGTAGTAGAGCCGCGGAACGGGCCGTCCCCTGGCGTCTATCACTTCGCCGGAGGGATCGACCTCGATGCCGAGCTCGAGCGGATCGGGGCGGATGAGTCCCGCTCGCAGCAGACTCCTGATGAGCGGCTCCGGAGACTGACGCACACGGTAGTCCGGCCCCGTGCAGTTCACCACGTGATCGACGCGCAGGATCTCGGACTGCAGCGCGCCGCGGCGGTACCAGATGACGCACGGGCCGCGGTCGACGCGGCGGATCTCACGGATCCGGCCCGCGTGAACCTGCAGCTTTCCTTCCGCTTCGAGCTGTGCGATGCGTGCAGCCGTTTCCGCAGGCAACCGGTGGCGGTGGACGTCCCAGTACGCCCGAACGTGGCGCAGGAACCTGCTGCGGTCCTCGAGACTCATGCGCCGCCAGAGCGCCGGTGCGCACGCTCGGACTTGGGTGACTACCTCGCGCCAGTCGCGACCCGCGGCGACCGCGGCGCGCGCCTGTTCGCGCACCCGGCTCACGAGCGCCAGCAGACTCACGGGTGAGTCGAGCAGTTCGCCACCGTCGCACATCGTGCGGCGCGTGAACGCGGTCTGTGCTCGCGGAAGCAGCCCGTGGCGCGAAATCGCGGTCAGCGCGACGCCGGGCACGGTGCTCAGGCGCAGGGCGACGTCTACCATTGTGAGCCCCGTGCCCACGAGCAGCACGCTCTGTCCAGGCTGCACTTCTTCCGCCGCTCTCCAGGGGTCGAGCTCGCACCGGTGGAGCTTTCGAGGTGGAGGATTGCCGAGCGCGAGGACGACGGTGTCCGCACTGAGACTCCGTCCGTCGCCGAGCCCGACGCTCCACGAGCTCTTCCCCGACTGGCTCACCCGGCGGATCCGGACCACTTCGCCGTGTATGCGCAGGAACTGCGTGCCGGGGGAGGGATTGCGCGCTGCCGCTTTCAGCTTCGCGCTCAGATACTCACCGTAGAGCCGGCGCGGCAGGAAGTCATCCGCCGTGGCGCTGACTCCCTGCTGTTGGGCGAACTCGAGGAACTCCGTCGGGTTCTCCGGATCGGCCGACATCTGCCCGGCAGGCACGTTGAGCAGATACGGGAAGTCGTGCTTCGCGTACGCAAGTCCGCGCCCGACTTCCTCCTGGCGTTCCACGAGGATGATGCACGTCGGCTGCGCGTGTGATTCACGGAGCAGGCGTGCGGCGAGCACCGTGCCGGTGAAGCCGCCACCCACGATCAGAATGGTTCGGAAACTCATGAGCGCATTGTGCGCCTGCACCGGTGACACCGTCGGTAGCGGACCGGTGAGGCCGTGAAGCGAACAGCTCGCCTCACGATCGCGTTTCCGGCCCTCCGCGTGCGCCCGGTGCGATTCCGGCCGCGTTTCGAGCCCGGCGCGGGCATGTCACCGCGAGGTGACGGCGCGGTGACATCCCGGTCACATGCGTTCCCGCGCACACCAGATGACGAGGCGGCATTTGTTCGCGTGCTGCGGCGCCAATAGATTGGCGCAGGTCCTGCGGCACCAGCGCCGATTCACAGCTCCGGCGTGATCACGCCGACGAACGGCCCCGTGTTCGCACACAACGGGAGGCAAGAAACCCGCATGTCGTACCTGTACGAGCTCGCCGCGCGAATCGAGACCTCGACGCTCGGCGTCGCGATCGCCGAATCGCACTTCGCCTATCCGGCGATCGAAGGCGTGCATCTGATCGGACTCGCGATCTCGGTGGGACTCATCTTTCTCATCGATCTGCGGCTGATGGGGCTGCTCCTCACGCGCCTGCCGCTCGAGGACGTCGTGCGACAGCTCCGCCGGTGGGTACTCGGAGGCTTCGCCGCCACGTTCGTCTCCGGTCTGTTGCTGTTCTGGTCCTCGGCGGCACGGATGCTCGAGAGCCCTGCGTTCGCCTTCAAGATGCTGTTCATCCTCCTTGCAGGGCTCAATGCGCTGTGGTTCGAGCTCGTGATCGCGCGCCGTCATGCGCCGCCGGCGCTGAAGGTCGGATTGCCGTTCGCCTTCCGCTGCGCGGGCTTCGCCTCGCTCACGCTGTGGACACTGACGCTCGTGTGCGGCCGGCTGATTCCGTATATCCCGCAGTGGCCTGGGTTCGGGACATCGCCCTGAGCGGCGCACCGGAATCCGCACCTCGAGGAGCGTACATGTCGGTGGACGACATTCTGATCGCCGTCCAGAGCAGTCCGGTCGCGCACGCGGTGAGCAAGTCCGACCATCTCGTCGGCGCGACGCTGCAGATCCTTCACGTGCTGGGGCTGATTCTCTTTCTCGCCTCTCTGGTGCTGGTGGGATTGCGCGCCACCGGTCGAATCCTGGTGGAACAGAGCGTCGCGCAGGTCGCGAAGGGAACGTCGCGGCTGATGTGGACGGGGCTCGTGGTGACCGCGGCGAGCGGCACGCTGATGTTCATCGCCACTCCGCGACTCTACTGGTACAACTGGGCCTTCGGACTCAAGATGTGGCTGCTCGTGGTCGCGATGCTCCTCCAGATCGTGGCGTTCCGCAGGATCGCGAGCAACGCGACGGGTTCGAGAACTGCACGGCTCATCGTCACCGCGTGCGTCCTCTGCTGGTTCGGCGTCGCGATGGCGGGAAGGATGATCGGATTCGTCTGAAGTCGCGGTACAGCTTCGCTCGTTGATTCCTCATCGTTACTCGAACAGAACGCTGGCACCTCCTCGACGCCAGGAGTAGCCTTCAGGCGCCAGGCTGGCATGTCCCCATCGGGGCTGCCGCGCACGTTACACGGCCCCGGAACGAGTCCGTCATGGACGGGCCCCGGGAGCCAGGATGTGAAACGAGTGAGCGCACGGATTCGCGCCACTGGGCCCGACAGCGTCGCCCCCATCGCACGCGCCACCGAGCGCCTGGGGGCCGCCCCCCGCGTGCCGTCGGATCCGCCTCTGCAGCCGGGAATCGAGCACTTCACCACGCGTCACAGGAGCCTGATCCAGGGCATCCTGAGACTGCGCTACGGCATGCGTGTCGCACAGCTCGAGCGCATCCTCGAGCGCATGTGCGCGCTTCTCGTCGAGAGCCCGCGCATCGAGAAGGGAACGCACCGCATTCGCCTCGTCAGTTTCTGCGCCGAGACCGCGGCGCCGAAGTCACACCGAATCCACGCAAGGAGAGCGAAATGGCGACACAGCAGCCCGGGAAAGGCAGCCCCGGAGGAAGGCGCGTTCCTCCATCGAACGGAGTGATGTCCGCGACGGCCCACGGGTCGACCGACCCCGATGCGCGGGCGCGAATCCCGGCTACCGGCCCGACGACGAGGGCGCCACTGCGTTCCCGTCATTGATCGCCCTCGGCGCGAGCTTCAATCCGCGGCTCGTGCGCGAAGGCGGCGAGGCGATCGGCCGCGAGGCACGGATCCGCGGGTTCAACGTCCAGCTCGCCGGTGGTTGTAACCTGGCGCGCGACCCGCGCAATGGCCGGAACTTCGAGTACTTCTCCGAGGATCCCTGGCTCAGCGCCATTCTCGTCGCGGAGCAGGTCAACGGCATCCAGTCCCAGGGTGTGGTGTCCACGCTCAAGCACTATACGCTCAACTGCAACGAGACCAACCGCCACTGGCTGGACGCGATCATCGACCCCGACGCGCATCGCGAATCGGACCTTCTCACCTTCCAGATCGCGATCGAACGTTCCCAGCCCGGCTCGATCATGGGCGGGTACAACAAGATCAACGGCGAGTACGCCGGCGGGAACCACCACCTCCTGAACGAGGTGCTGAAGGGCGCCTGGGGCTACAAGGGTTACGTGATGTCCGACTGGGGCGCCACGCCCGCGTGGGATTTCGCGCTCAAGGGGCTCGATCAGGAATCGGGCATCCAGGGCGACACGCTCCTCTGGGGGAAGCAGCCATTCAGGGACGAGCTCCGGGAAGCCTACGGGAAGGGCGAGCTGCCTGAGGAGCGCCTTTCCGACATGGTGCGGCGGATCCTGCGCTCGCTGCTCGCCGTCGGCGCCGACCGCTGGGGACCGGCGCCCGAGGTGGACATGGCGAGACACAACGAGATCGCGCTGGAGGGAGCGCGGCAAGGGATCGTGCTGCTCGAGAACGTCGGCGGCGCGTTGCCGCTTCCGACCGACGAGCCACTCAAGGTTGCGGTGATCGGCGGCTATGCCCAGCAAGGGGTGATCAGCGGCACCGGCTCGGGTGCGGTCGCTCCAGTGGGTGGTTTCGTCGCCACCATCAGGATCGGCGGCGCAGGCGTCATGGGACGGCACCGCAACCTCTTCCTCCTCCCGCCGCCGCCGCTCGAGGAGCTGAAGAAAGCGCTGCCGAAGGCGCAGCTCGACTTCGATCCCGGCTACACGCCGGCGGAGGCGGCGCTGACGGCGAAGCGAAACGACGTCGTGATCGTCTTCGGCATCCGCGTGGAGGGAGAGGGATTCGATATGCCGGACCTCTCGCTCCCGTGGGGTCAGGACGCCGTGATCGATGCCGCCGCCAGCGCCAATCCGAACACGATCGTCGTGCTGGAGACCGGCAACCCGGTGTCCATGCCATGGCGTGACAAGGTGAAAGCGATCGTGCAGGCGTGGTATCCCGGGCAAGCCGGCGCGCGGGCGATCGCCGAGGTGCTCACCGGCGCGGTGAATCCGTCCGGCCGCCTGCCGATTACGTTCCCCCAGAGCCTCGATCAGCACCCGCGGCCGGAGCTTCCCGGCCTGGGTACGCCGTGGGGCACGGCGGTGACGATCACTTACGACGAGGGCGCCGAGATCGGTTACCGCTGGTTCGCGAAGAAGAACCTCGAGCCGATGTACGCCTTCGGCCACGGCCTGAGCTACACGACCTTCGACTACGAGGGTCTCGACGTCGAAGGGGGCGACACGATCACCGCGAGCTTCACGGTGAAGAACACCGGCGAGCGCAAGGGCGCCGACGTGCCGCAGCTCTATCTCACCGAAGCGGCCGGTGACAAGCGTGTGCGGCTGCTCGGGTTCGAACGCGTCGAGCTCGAGCCCGGTGAATCGCGGCGCGTGACGCTCGAGGCCGATCCGCGGCTCCTCGCGCGTTTCGATGGCGGGATCGGCAAGTGGAGCATCGATGAAGGCACGCATCGGGTGGCAGTCGGAAAGTCCGCGACGGACTTCGTGCTGAGCGGTGCCGCGAAGCTCTCCGCGCGGCAGTTCGGCGCGTGATCCGCCGCCCGAGGAGGCCGCATGAGCATCCAGTCGCTGATCCTTCTCGGGGTCACGCTCAGCGCCTTTCTCACGGTACTGACGATCGGCATGCGCGTGGCGCCCGCGGATCTGCGCTGTGTCTTCAGCAGACCTTCACTGCTGGCCCGCTCGCTTCTCGCCATGATCGTGCTCGGGCCTCTCATCGCGATCGTCGTCTGCAAGCTGTTCATGCTGCATCCGGCGGTGATCGTCGGGCTCGTGACGCTATCCGTTGCGCCTGTCGGTGCGATGTTCTCCAAGTCCATGCTGCCGCTGGTCGCTCCGGACAACCCCGCCTACGCGCGCGGTCTGTTCTTCGCGAGCACCGTGCTGTCAGTGATGGTGACGCCGATTGCCGTCGAGGTGATCCAGAGGCTGTTCGGTGAGGGCGAGATCGTGCATGTGAGCCCGCTCGCCGTGGCGCAGGTGGTCGTCTGCTCCGTGCTGCTGCCGCTCGGGGTCGGCCTCGCAATCGGTCAGCGATGGCCGGCAACGCGGAGGTGGGTGCCTGCGATACAGAAGGTGAGCGGTCTCGTGCTCCTCGTCTGTGCCGTGCCGATCCTCGTTGCCGCATGGCCGCTCATGGTGTCGATCGTGCGCGAAGGCACGCTGAGCGCCATCGTGATCATCACGCTCGCCGGGCTTGCTGCCGGTCACCTGCTCGGCGGACCAGGCGAGGACGATCGCACCGTGCTCGCCTTCGCCACGGTCTCGCGCCATCCCGGCGTCGCGGTCGCCCTCGCGAGTCTCACCGACCAGCCGCTGGCACCGGTTGCCGTGCTTCTTGCCGTTCTGGTGAGCGAGCTCGCGGTAGTGCCGTACAAGCTGTGGCGCAAGCGGCGGCGAGCGGCGATCGCTGCCGCGAGGCAGGGCTCGCCTCCGACTGCGGCGCATTGATTCGCGGACGGACCGTCGATGATGCACGCGATCGTGTGCGGCAGGATTTCATGGCGCCTGTCGAGCGGCGTCCGGACGCTGCTGCTCGCCACGCTCGCCACACCGGCATCTCCGGAGTCGCCGTTCCCGGATCGCCTGACTGGCGACTGGAACGGGCTGCGCACGAGGCTCGCCGATCGCGGCATCCGGGTCGACATCGACTCGACGCACTACTACCAGGGGCTGCTGTCGGGTTCCGGGGGCAACGAGTTCGACTACGGCGGCAGAATCGATGTGCTGCTCGATTTCGACGCGGGCAAGCTGGGACTCTGGGAAGGCGGCGTGCTGCGCACCCACACGGAATACCGCTATGGCGATCTGAGCGCCAATCTCGGCGGTGTCCTCGTGGCGACCAACACGGGACGCTTGCTCCCGACCGGCGAGGACGACGAGTGGGTCGTCACGTCCATTCATCTGGCGCAGCGGATCGGCGAGCGCGCGAGTCTCCTGATCGGCAAGATCAATGCGCTCGACCTGCTCGCCGGCGATCCCTTCTTCGGCGGCGGCGGGCAGACGCGGTTTCTCAACATGGCGTTCGCAGCGCCACCGAGCGGCGTGACGCCGGCTTCCATCATCGGCGCCGTGCTGAGCATCAGAGGCTCTCCGTTCAACTGGACGTTCATGGTGTTCGATCCGGAAGACCGGACCGACGACTACTGGCCCGATGCGCTCCTGGACAGTGGTATCAACGTCTCCGTGTCGGCCAACTTCACCGGCCTCCTTGCGGGGCGGACGAGCAGTGTCACGGTCACGGGGACTTACACGACGAAGGATGGCGCCGACCTGGGCGAGCTGCTGCTGCCTCCGGAACTGCAGACCGGCGACCGGGACGACTCCTGGTTCCTGGGTGTGCAGTTCGCCCACTTCCTGCGCCAGAACTCTCAGCGTCCGGGCGACGGCTGGGGGTTGTTCGTCAAGCTCGGTGGAAGTGACGGCAATCCGAATCCCTTTCAGAGCTCTCTCATGGGAGGCATCGGCGGCAGGGGACTCTTCGCTTCCCGGCCGAACGACAGCTTCGGGATCGGATATTTCTACGTGAACTTCAGCGACGATCTGCAGAGCTCGCTCGATCCGTTCCTGTCATTCGAGGACGAGCAAGGCGTCGAGGCGTTCTACACGTACCTCGTGAAAGACTGGCTGCCGATCACCGCCGATCTGCAGTACGTGAACCCCGGGCTCGGGGACACCGGAGACGCGTTCGTCGCGGGGCTGCGTGTCCGGGTCCGGTTCTGAAGGCTGCGAAGCGGCGAGCGTGACCCAGGCGAAGAGAACCGGCTCCGCGGAAGGCGCGACTTCCGCGGAGCCTGTCTTCGTTCACGGATCGACGCAGCGGAAGTTCGCCGCGTCGTCGATGCTGCCACTTCCGGTGTAGCGCGCGACCTGAGGGTACGGACAGAGCGGCCGCGTCCGTACGACCTTGCCGTCCACGACTCGCGATGCGAGCAGAACGTCCGGCGCCTTGCCTTTCTCCACCCAGTCGATCACTGCCGTGACGGCATCGAAGCGATCGGTTCCGTGGCCGCCCGCGCAGTGGGCCATGCCGGGCACCATGAACAGGCGGAAGAAGTCCTTCGTCTTCTCGCCGTAGCGGGCAAGGACTTCCTCGTAGTAGTTCACGCCCATCATGGGCTGCAGCACCTGATCCGCCCAGCCGTAGGTCATCAGGATCTTGCCGCCGCGTTGCTGGAACGCGGTGAGATCCGTGCTGTCGGCGTTCACCTTCTTCGCCCACTCGTCGAGCAGTGCCGTATCGCGGTCGAAATCGAAGGTCCTGTAATCCCAGTCCGGCCTCGGCGGATCGAACACGAGATAGCGCATCGTGTTCTCCGCGAGATTGAAGTCCGCGGCGCGCCCGTCGGGAGTCGCCGGAACGATGAAGTTCAGCCACGCGCTCGCGGGCGTGGGGCTGCCGAACCCCACATACAGGGCCTCGCTGCCCGGCATGAAGCCCGGGAAGATCGGCTTGCCGCTGCTGGTGTGCGGGCCGCGGTAGACGTCATTGATCGCCTGCGCCTCTTCGGACGTCAGGCATTCGTCGCTGCTCGGGCCTGATGCGCACGAGGGTACGTCTCGCGCGGCATCGAAATCGCAGCGGCGCGGATCGTCGATGACGCCGTCTCTGAGTCCGTCGATCGCATCGCACTTTTCCATCACTTTCCCGGCGAGCAGCAGGAGCTTGCCGGGGGTGAGCTGCACCTTCGACATCGCCCTCTGGTTCCACAGCGCGCCGATGGTGAAGCCCGTCTGACTGACCCATGGCGCGTTGACGACGAGCCCGTCGAAGTCCTCGGGATAGCGCTGCGCCTCGATGAGACCCTGCCGCCCGCCGTTCGAGCACGAGTTCCAGTAGGAACGTGCCACGGGCTTGCCGTAGTAGTGCGCGGTGATCGCCTTCGCGGTCGTGGCCGTCAGATGAACGGCACGATAGGCGTAGTCGATGGCCTTCTGCGGATTGCTCAGAACGAAGGTCCCGCCGGGCTCCTTGCGTGCATCGTGTCCGGTGTTGGTCTGCGCGAACGCGAAACCGAGGCGAATGGCGCCGTTTCGCTGGGACACGCGGAGCGGATCGTCGAGCGCTTCGCCGGCGTGTCCCCCGTTGCCGATCATGTAGAAGCGGCCGTTCCACCTGTCCGGCAGGCTCACCTCGAACGCGATCTCGGGCGCGAGCACACCCGTGACGCGGCAGTGTGCCGGACTGTCCTCCTGAGCCGGAATCGCCTCTGCACGGATCTCGGTGATCTCGTCGCCGCGATACGCGGCAAGCGATTCACAGCTTCTCGCCGGAGTGAGCTCGGCATTGGTGTAGGCGGCGAGCGAATTCGCCGCGTCGCCGAAGGCCTGCGCCCGGGCGCTTTCGCTGCCGCCGATCGCTGCTGCGGCGACGGCTCCCCCGATCAGCGAGAGAAGGATCGACCGATGCGACACGAAACTGCGCGTCATGGTTCTTCCTCGTTGTTGTGCGCTCCCCGCGCAATTCTCGCAGGTCGCCGCGTCCCGCGCGATCCAGGTGAGCTTTCGCCGATCGCTCAGCCGTTCGCGAGGGAAGGCGAAAGGTGAGGAAAGATGTGGAGGATGATCGCTCCACGGTGCAACAGCATCGGGCGGCGAGGCTCGAGCCCGCACGATTGTCCAGCGCTCGCCGATGTCGGGGTGTAGGATGGCCGTGAGTCGTGATCCTGCGGCTCGCCCGAATTCGAGCCCGCGCCGCTCCGGCGCGAAGGAGTGAGCGATGCCGTCAGGTTCCTGGATGTTCGGTACGATGGAAACTCCGAGGCCGTCGTATCCAGATGTGATGAAGGATCATCGTGAACGCGTCGCTCTCGAAGCTGCCGAGGCTGCCGAGCGTCACCGGCAGGAGATCGCCGAGCAGTCATCGGCGCTCAATTCGGCGGAGATGCGGATCCGTGCGTGGGAGAGGGTGCACGGGGTCCGATTGCCGGAGAGCGCAACGCATCCGGTGCTCGCCGTCGCAGCGGCGGACACGCACCTGACGCTGGAAGAGATACGCGAGGAGCAGCGACGGCGACGGGAGTCGCCGAGACGCTGAGCCGCCGATCGGACGAACGACCTCAGAAGAATCCGCCGAGCGAGCGGCGGCGGATGCGAAGCTCTCTCCAGAGCCGTGCGAGTGGCGTGGGCGCCTGCGTTTGCGTTCGCGCCGCGCGGCCGCTGCGTTCTCCGACGCGTACGACGGTGAAATCCGTCGCTCGCCGTTCCGTGGTCTCTTCGATGTACTGCGGCGTGGACGGTGTCCGAAGCTTCTCGAAAGAGTGCCTCAGCGAATATCTCGATTCGACGTATTCAGCGCTCGCAAGCTCGCGTTCGACGGGCCGCGCGCACAGGGGATACCCGGGATGGAGCCCTTCGATCTGCAGCGACCACTCCCTGCATCGTTCGGGCTCGCCCGCAAGTGTTGGGAGGGCAGGCGCACCGTTGCGCCACGCGTCGTAGCCGAATTCCTCTGCATAGCCGCCGGCAAGGTACGAGTTGTGGTCCGACTCGAGCGGCGGTCCCTGACCTGCAGGCAGTTGCGCCCAGTCCGGGAAGTAGCAGCGGATCCCGATTACGCTCCAGGAGGAATTCTCGTAAGCGACCATGGCCGCGCACCGTGAGACATCGGCGCCGCGCGCCGTTGCGCGGCGGCTCGCCAGGGTTCCGCAACAATCGGACCCGCCGCGATCGGCGCGAGCTCGAGGAATCGTGGTGCCCGGGGCCGGACTCGAACCGGCATGGGGTCGCCCCCGAGGGATTTTCGTACCCGCTACAGCTTTCGCTGCTGCGCACCCGTGAGGGGTGCGCATTTGGGGTCTGGACTTTACCTTTGCCGTGGCGCGCACCGGAGGGTGCGGCTGTAGGCAGGGGCCGTCAAGTCTCTACACTTTCCCCGCGGCACTCGCGCCGCAGGGCTTAGCTCGGGATTGCAGGCACCCTGGGGTGCTCCTGTTTCCCCGAATTTGACCCCATTCACTCCGGGCGTTTCCGACCCGGGTGCTCAATGCTCTCAAGTCCCTTGCGTCTACCGATTTCGCCACCCGGGCAAGCGGGCGCGGCCGTACGGATTGTAGCGGCTCGGGAGTTTCGAAGGCCCGGCAATGCAGATGGTGCCCTGCGGCGTGCCGTTCGCTCGCTGAAGGTGGCGCTAAGGGGCTGAATTTGCGAGACTTACGCGCCTTTTCGAGCCCCCGGGGGTCCATGTCGGACGTGTGCCTGCAGGCCGAGAACCTGCACCTGTGGCGGGGTGATCGCCACGTGCTGCGCGGCGTGGGCCTCACGGCCCGCGCAGGCGAGGTGCTGCAGGTCGTCGGCGCGAACGGCGCCGGCAAGACCACGCTCCTCAGGACGCTCTGCGGAATGATCCAGCCGGAGGAAGGCAGGATCACCTGGGCCGGCCGCGACGTGCGGGAGGATCTTCACGCGTTTCATGCACAGCTCGCCTATCTCGGTCACGAAGCACCGCTCAAGGCGGAGCTCACCGCGCGCGAGAACCTCCGCTACTGGATCGGCATGCGCCGCAGGGTCTCGCCGGCCGAGATCGATCGCGCCCTCGAGCAGACCGGGGCGGGTGCGGTCCGCGAGCGTCTCGTTCGCACCATGTCCGCGGGGCAGAAGCGCCGCGTGGCACTCGCGGGGCTGCTGCTGCTTTCCGTGCCACTCTGGCTCCTCGACGAGCCGACGACGAATCTCGACACCGAAGGCCAGGCGCTGGTCGGACGCATGATCGAAGAGCAGGTGCGGGCGGGCGGCATCGTGGTCGCCGCCGTGCATCACGCGCTCATGGTCGCGCCGGAACGTCTCAAGCGCCTCGAGCTCTCCAGCCCATGAGCACCTCGACCGTCATGCAGCCGGCTGCAAGCTCGACATCCGCCCTCACTGCGGCGCGCCTCGTGCTCGAGCGCGACCTCAGGCTCGCGTTCCGCAAGCGCGAGCAGCTCGTTCAGCCGCTCGCGTTCTTCGCCATCGTGACGACGCTCTTCCCGCTCTCGATCACACCGGAGCTGTCGCGCCTGCGCGAGATCGCACCCGGTGTCCTGTGGGTGGCGGCGCTGCTATCCTCGCTGCTGGCGCTCGAGTTCCTGTTCCGCGACGACGCGCAGGACGGCACGCTCGAGCAGTACGCACTGTCCGGCCAGTCGCTCACCTGGCTGTTGTTCGCCAAGACCGCTGCGCACTGGCTGCTCACGGGCCTGCCGCTCTCGCTCGCCGCACCGTTTGCGGCGGGGGCGCTGGGGGCACCGGCGAGCGCCTGGACCGGAATCGTGGCCTCGGTCGTGCTCGGCACGCTCGCCCTCAGTCTCCTCGGTGCCATCGGTGCCGGCCTCACCCTGGGCGTCAAGCGAGGCGGTGTGCTGCTCTCGCTCCTCGTTCTCCCGCTCGCGATGCCGATCCTGATCTTCGGCTCTCAGGCGACGGAGCTCGCGATGAAGGGCGCGAGCATCGCGGCGCCGATGTATCTTCTCGCCGCCCTGACCGTGCTCGGGGTGACACTCGCGCCGATCGCCGCCGCGGCGGCGGTGCGCATCAGTCTGGAGTGAGCTCGAAAACGATGGCGTGGACTTGGTTTCACCGGCTGGCATCGCCGCCCCACGTTTACCGGCTGGCCGAGCGGCTGACGCCGTGGTTCGCGTGGTCCTCGGCGCTGCTGATCCTCGCCGGTCTCTACGGCGGACTGGTGCTCGCGCCGCCGGACTATCAGCAGGGTGAGGGCTTCCGGATCATCTACGTACATGCCCCGAGCGCATGGATGTCGCTCATGGTGTATACGGTCATGGCGGTCGCAGCCGCCGTAGGGCTGATCTGGCGCATGAAGGTCGCGCACGCGGTGGCGGCGAGCTGTGCGCCGGTCGGGGCCTCGTTCACGCTCGCGGCCCTCGTCACAGGCTCGCTCTGGGGACGCCCCATGTGGGGTACTTACTGGGAGTGGGATCCCCGCCTGACCTCGGAGCTGATTCTTCTCTTTCTGTACCTCGGGTACATGGGGCTGCGTTCAGCGACCGAGGACGTGCAGCGGGCGGACCGCGCGAGCGCCGTGCTGGCGGTCGTCGGTGTGGTGAACGTCCCGATCATCCACTACTCGGTGCTGTGGTGGAACTCGCTGCACCAGGCACCGTCTGTGATGAAGCTGGACAAGCCCTCGATGCCGCTCGACATGCTCGTGCCGCTGCTCCTCATGCTGCTGGGATTCACGCTGTACTTCGTGGCGATTCTTCTCATGCGGCTGCGGGGCGAAGTGCTGAGCCGCGAGCGCAACGCGAGCTGGGTCAAGGAGGCGCTGAGCCGATGATGGAATTCCTGGAAATGGGGGGCTATGCGCGCTACGTGTGGCCCTCGTACGCGCTCACGTTCGCCGTCGTGATCCTGAACGTCGTGTGGGCGCGACGCGCGCTCGCGCGTTCGCGCGAGCAGGCACGCCGGCGACTGGCGATGCAGGAGGAGCCGACGTGACGCCGCGCCGCAGACGGCTGATTCTCGTGGTGGGCATTCTCGCGGGCGTGAGCATCGCGACGGCGCTCGCGCTGCGTGCCTTCCAGGAGAACGTGATGTTCTTCTTCAATCCTTCGCAGGTCGCCGCCGGCGAGGCACCGACCGACGCGCGTTTCCGCCTCGGCGGCATGGTCGCGAAGGGGAGCGTCCAGCGTACGCCCGGAAGCCTCGAAGTGCGCTTCGTCGTCACGGACTTCAAGCGTGACGTGCCGGTGGTCTACTCGGGCGTGCTGCCCGATCTGTTCCGTGAAGGGCAGGGTGTCGTGGCCCACGGCCGGCTCAACGCCGACGGCGTGTTCGTCGCGGACGAAGTGCTCGCGAAGCACGACGAGAACTACATGCCGCCCGAAGTCGCGAACGCGATCAAGGATCAGCACGGCGGGCGGATGCCTGCGGCCTCGGCCGGGGCTGCGGAAGCCTCTGAGGCGACACCTACCCCGACCATGGGAGGCCAGTGATGCTGCCCGAGCTCGGCCATTTCGCACTGATTCTCGCGCTGCTGCTCGCGGCGCTGCAGGCGTTCTTCGGCATCGTCGGCCCCGCGACGGGTCGCGATCGCTGGACTGCCGCCGTGGTGCCTGCAGTCGCAGGTCAGGTGGTGATGGTCGCGCTCGCCATGGGATGCCTGGTGGCGGCGTTCATCGGCCACGACTTCTCCGTGCGCTACGTGGCCACGAACTCCAACTCCGCGCTGCCGCTCTTCTATCGCATCGCCGCCACGTGGGGCGCGCACGAAGGGTCACTCCTTCTCTGGATATTCCTTCTTGCGGTGTGGACCCTCGGAGTCGCCATCGGCGCGCGGGCACTGCCTCAGCGCTTCGCGGCGCGCGTGCTCGGTGTGCTCGGCGTGGTGAGCTTCGGTTTCCTGCTGTTCACGCTCGCCACGTCGAATCCCTTCGAGAGGCTCATGCCGCCGGCGCCGGATGGCCGTGACCTCAATCCGCTCCTGCAGGACCCGGCGCTCGCGCTGCACCCGCCGCTGCTCTACACCGGCTATGTCGGATTCGCCGTTGCGTTCGCATTCGCCTGCGCAGCGATGCTCGAGGGCCGGCTCGATCAGTACTGGGCGCGCTGGACGCGGCCCTGGACGACCGCCGCGTGGGCATTTCTCACCGTCGGCATCGCGCTCGGGAGCTGGTGGGCGTACTACGAGCTCGGCTGGGGCGGGTACTGGTTCTGGGATCCGGTGGAGAACGCCTCGTTCATGCCGTGGCTGGTGGGCACCGCGCTCATTCACTCGCTCGCGGTGACGGAGAAGCGTGGGCTCTTCAAGAGCTGGACGCTGCTCCTCTCGATCCTCGCGTTCTCGCTCAGTCTCCTCGGCACCTTCCTCGTGCGCTCGGGCGTGCTCGTGTCGGTGCACGCCTTCGCGGCGGACCCCGCGCGCGGCGTGTTCATTCTCGCTTTTCTGGTGCTGACGATCGGCAGCGCGCTGTCGCTCTATGCCTGGCGTGCGCCGCTCCTCAAGTCGCAGGCGGGGTTCGAGTTCGGCTCGCGCGAGTCCTTCCTGCTCTTCAACAACATCCTGCTCGTGGTCGCCGCGGGGACCGTGTTCGCCGGCACGATGGCGCCGCTCATCTCGGGCGCGCTCGGGCTCGGCACGCTGTCCGTTGGAGCGCCGTATTTCAATCCCACGTTCATGCTCTCGATGGTGCCGCTGCTCGCGCTGGTCGCCGTCGGCATGCACGCGAGCTGGAAGCGCGGCCGGCTCGGCGCGAAGGCGCGCGCGCTCGGGACCGCGCTCGCGATCGCCATGGCGATCGCGCTCGTGCTCATGTACGGCGCGTACGATGGGGGACTCAAGGTTCTCACCTTCGTCGGGCTGACGCTCGGCGTGTGGATCATCGGCAGCTCCCTCATCGACCCGATCGACCGCTGGCGGCGCAAGCTGTCGCTCACGCGCGCAATCGTCGGGATGACGGTGGCGCACGTCGGTCTCGGCGTCTTCGTCATTGCGATCAGCGCCGTCGAGTCCTACACGCACGAGCGCGACGTCGCGATAGGCAAGGGTGAAACCGTCACGGTCGGCTCCTATGAGTTCCGCTTCGCGGGCGACCGCGACATCGAAGGTCCGAACTACGACGCCGTACGGGGCGAAGTCGTCGTCACCCGCGACGGCAGGCACATCACGACGCTTCACCCGGAAAAGCGCCTGTACTGGGTACAGGGCTCGGTGATGACGGAAGCGGGAATCGATACGTACCGCGGCACCGATCTCTTCGTCGCCCTCGGCGAGGACCTCGGCGAAGGTCGCTGGAGCCTGCGCATCCAGGTGCGGCCTCTCATCGACTTTATCTGGATCGGCGCATTCATCATGGCGCTCGGCGGACTCGTCGCGCTCAGCGACCGGCGCTACAGGACGGCGCGTGAGGCCGCCGCGGAGCCGGCGGGAGGCGGCGTCATCGCTTCAGAGGAGGCACGCGCGTGAGACGTCTCGTCGTCATCGTGCCGCTCCTGGCCTTTGCACTGCTCGCCGTGGTGCTCGCGGTCGGCGTCAAGCGCGCGCCGCAGAAGAACATCATCGAATCGCCGCTCATCGGCCGGCCGGCGCCGGAGTTCTCGCTGCCGAGCCTCACGGATCCCGGACGCACCGTGAGCTCGAACGACCTGCGCGGACGCTGGTACCTCTTCAACGTGTGGGGCACGTGGTGCCCCGGCTGCCGCACGGAGCACGACGTGCTGCTCGAGATCCGGCACAGCGGCGAGGTGCCGATCATCGGGCTCAACTGGAAGGATGAGGACGAGAAGGCCCGTCAGTGGCTCGCGCAGCTCGGCGATCCATACGAAGCCGTCGCGGTCGATCGCGACGGCCGCACCGCGATCGACTGGGGTGTCTACGGTGCACCGGAGACCTTCCTCGTCGATCCGCAGGGCACCGTCGTCTACAAGCACATCGGTCCGCTGACGCGCGAAGTCTGGCATGAGCAGATCCGGCCGCGTCTGCCGAAGCAGTCGGGAGCGAGCTGATGAACCCCGGAGGCGTAGCGATGCGGGCAATGCGCATCGCGTGGCTGCTCGTTGCGGTGGTGCTGCTGGCGCCGCCGGCCTTCGCGGTCGACCCCACGGAGATGCCCACGCCGGAGCTGCAGGAGCGCTACAAGGCGCTCACGCACGAGCTGCGCTGCATGCAGTGCCAGAACCAGTCGATCGCCGACTCGCCCGTGGGGCTCGCCGCGGACCTGAGGCGTGAGGTGCGGGACATGCTCCTCGCGGGCAAGTCGGACGAGGAGATCCGCGAGTTCATGGTGGCGCGCTACGGTGAGTTCATTCTCTTCCGTCCGCGGATGTCCGCGCGCAACGCGTGGCTGTGGCTCGCTCCGGCGGTGCTGCTCGCCATCGGGGCAATCGTCGCCGTGCGCATCGTGCGCCAGCGCGCGAAGCTCGCTCCCATCGACGGCGATACGTTCGACGACGACGAGGCTGAATCTCGATGACCGCTTTCATCATCCTCGCGGCGCTCCTCGCTCTCGGCGTCGCAGCGCTCGTCGCGTGGCCGCTCCTCAGGCGCGGCGCTGCCGGTGCTCCTGCGCGCGGCGCCGCCATTGCGGTGGTTGCGATCATCGCGGTCGGTGCCGCGTTGCTCTATCCGACCTGGAGCAATTACTCGTGGAACGAGGAACCCGCCGCGGACGATCCTCAGCGAATGGTGGCGCGGCTCGCGCGGCGCCTCGAGCGCGAGCCGGAGGACATCGACGGTTGGCTGATGCTCGGACGGTCGTACGCGGTGCTCGAGCAGTATCCGCTCGCGATCCGTGCATTCCAGCGGGCCGATCGCCTCTCGGGCGGCCGCAACGCCGAGGCGCTCGTGGGGCTCGCCGAAGTGCTCATCCTGCAGGACGAATCGAATCTCGCGGGGCGGGCGCGCCAGGCGCTCGAGCAGGCCCTCGAGATCGATCCCCGTTCGCCGCGCGGACTCTTCTACGGTGCGGCGGCAGCGATGCAGCGCGGAGAGCTCAAGGTCGCTCGCGACCGGTTTCAGGCGCTGCTCGACCTCAATCCGCCGGAGAACGTGCGTCCGCTCCTCGCGCAGCAGATCGCGGCGCTCGATGCGCAGCTCGCACAGGAGTCTTCGGGCGGCAGCGCGCCGGCGTCATCGGGCACGCCTTCTCCGAGCACACCCGCGGCTGCACGTGACGCGAGCCCCGCGGGGCAGGCGGCTTCACCGATTCTCAAGGTGAACGTGAACGTGGCACCGGCCCTGCGCGAGCAGGTGCCGGAATCGGCACCGCTCTTCGTCATCGTGCGCGATCCCGACCGCCCCGGACCGCCGCTCGCCGTCAAGCGCCTCGCGAGCCGCTTTCCGCAGAGCGTCGAGATAGGCGGCGCGGATTCGATGATGGGCAGCACGCGCTTCGCGCGCGGCCAGCAGGTGCTCGTCATCGCGCGCGTGTCCCGCAGCGGCGGCGCCACCGCGCGCAGCGGCGACCCGTTCGGTGAGGTCCGCCACACGATCGGCGCGGACGGTGCAATCGAGATCCTGATCGACCGACTCACACCCTGAGCAGCACGACCTCAGAGTCCCGGACCGCGTCGCCGCGCCTGCTCGTGGCAGGCGGCGAGGGTCTGCCGCTGCTTGCGGCTGCCGGCGCCCACTTCTGCCTGCTGAGCGGCTACTACATGCTGCGCTCGGTGCGCGAGGCGATGGCGCTCGAGGCGGGCAGGGAGCACATCCCGCTTCTCTTCACGCTCACCTTCTTCGTGATGCTCGTGCTGCTGCCGGTGTACTGGTGGGTGGTCGCGCGTGTCCGCCGCGATCGGCTCGCGTCGGTGCTCTATCTGCCCGTCGTCACGCTCTTTCTCGTCATCGCCGCCTTCGTGCTCGGCGGCAGACTCTCACCCGCGCTTGCCGGCACGTACTTCGTGGGCGTCACCGCGATGAATCTCTTCGTGGTGTCCATATTCTGGAGCCTGATGGCGGATCTCTGGAGCCCGGACGCAGCGAAGCGTCTGTTCGGCTTCGTCGCGGCGGGCGGCAGCGCAGGCGCGCTCGCCGGCCCGGCCTTCAACGCGCTGTTCGTCGAAAGAGTCGGCGCCGGGGCCTCGATCGTCCTCGCGTGTATGCTTCTCGCCACGGCGGCCGTGCTGGTGAGCATCGCCCAGCACCGGCGCGCGGCCGCGGATCCGCAAAGCGCGCCGGACCCGAGACTGCGCGTCGGCGGACGCGCGCGGGACGATCTCGCGCGGCTCGTGCGCTCGCCTTACCTCCTCGGCATCGCGGGACTGATCGTCGGCGGGCAGATCCTGGGCGCGTTCATGTACAACGAGCAGGCGCGCTACGTCGAATCGGCGTTCACGACTCTGACCGAGCGCGCGGCGTTGTTTGCGCGCATCGACCTCGCCGTCAACGTGCTCGCCCTCGTGTTCCAGTCGCTCGTCGTCGGCTGGCTCACCGTGCGTGCCGGCATCGGTACCAGTCTCGCGGCGCTGTGGGCGATCGGCTGCGCCTCTTTCGTGCTTCTCGCCCTCGTGCCGACCGGCACCGTGCTTCTCGCCACCCAGGTACTGCGGCGTGCAGGCGACTACGGTCTTTTCAAGCCCGCGCGAGAGATGCTGTTCACCGTGTTACAGCCGCAGAGCAAGTTCAAGAGCAAGAGTCTGCTCGATACGGTCCTGCAGCGAGGAGCGGACAGCGTGGGCAACGGACTCTATCTCCTCGTTGCGGGTCTGGGACTTGCCTCCATCGCATGGTTGAGCGCGGCGGCATGTGTCTTGCTGCTTCTGGGTGCTCGCCGGCTCGGAACGGCGTTCGCCGATCGGGAGCGCCGCGCAGCGAATATGCGCTGAAGGATCGGCGCGCATTGACAGACCCGGCCCGCAGGGCCGAGTCCGCAGCGGCCGCAGGACGGCTCCGCAGCCCAGGCAGCCCGGACATGTACCAGTGAGGAGATGGGTGATGGTGCAAGGAAGGACAACGGAAGGTCGCACTTCGAGCCGCGGGTTCGCTTCGATGGATCCGGAGCGTCAGCGGCAGATCGCGAGCATGGGTGGCAAGGCGGTACCGGACGAGAAAAGGAGCTTCTCTCAGAACCGCCGGCTCGCTGCGGAAGCCGGCCGCAAGGGCGGCCAGAGCGTTCCGAGCGAGAAACGCAGCTTCTCGCAGAACCGTCGACTCGCCGCGGAAGCAGGCCGCAAGGGCGGCCAGAGCGTGCCGGACGAGAAGCGCAGCTTCTCCCAGAATCCGGAGCTCGCTGCAGAGGCCGGCCGCAAGGGCGGCCAGGCGAGCCATGGCGGCGGCTCTTCGTCCTCTTCCTCCGAAGGGGGCGGCGGAAGCTCGCAGCGAGAGCGCCCGCAGGGCGGCTCGCAGAACCCTCCCGGCCACGGCGAAACCTGATCCTCGAAAGAAGCGGGGCCTCAGGAACCCGCGGCCGGTTCATGGCCGCGGGTTTCGTCCGTATGGCCCCGACGGGCAAGCGTGGCCGTGGGAACATGGATTTTCCCCCGTGCGTTACCCGTGCAGTGAGCTGAAGCACAACGCCACCGGAGGAGATCGACAATGGCAGAAGAGCGACGCAGCACGTCCAACCGCGGGTTCGCCTCGATGGATGCAGAGCGCCAGCGCCAGATAGCCAGCAAGGGTGGGCAGAGCGTCCCGGGCGAGAAGCGCAGCTTCTCGCAGAACCGTCAGCTCGCCGCTGAGGCAGGCCGCAAGGGCGGTCAGGCGAGCCACGGGGGAGGGCGTTCGGGGGCGGCCCGCAGCCGTGGAAACGGCGCGGGAGCGGAAGGCACTACGGTCCAGGGGGCCGCCTTGCAGGGCGGAAGCGATCGCTCCGGATCTCCTTGAGTCCGACCGAGTTTCGAAAGGCCATCACGTGAGACGAGGGGCCGCGCATGCGGCCCTTCGTTCATGAGCGATCGGCGCCCGCCGCCGATTCCGCCCCGCCAGCACGTGCGACGATCCCGCACGTTCGTGCAAAGATTGCCCCTCAGGTTGCAGAAAGTGCAGTGCGATCCTGCGCGGCTTCGACTCGAGCTCGAGAGTTGCCGCGGCGGGATCAGGCCTTCTTCCTCAATCTCGCCATTCCGCACCTCGCGGCGGACCTCCGGCCGAGCGCGGCGCAGCTCCTGTGGATCGTGGACATCTACGGCTTTCCGCTGGCCGGCTTCCTCATCGCCATGGGCACGCTCGGCGATCGCATCGGACGCCGGCGGCTGCTGATGTTCGGGGCCGGCGCTTTCGGTGCGGCGCTCGGCATCGCGGTTCTCGGCAGCATCCTCACCGCCATCTACCGCGCGCGGATGACGGAAGCCGGGCTTCCCGGCGTGCCGCGCGAAGTCATCGACGCCGCGCGGGAAACGCTCGGCGGAGCGGTCGCCGCGGCCGGTCGTATCCGACGCATGAGGCGAAAGAGCCGGCGCACCCTGCCGGTCCGCGCGTGACGTCGAGCTTCGAGTGACTTCCAGTGCCTGGAAGTCTCGAGTGCGATATTTCTAATGGACCTCATCGATGGAGACCGGTAAAAGGCCTCGCGTCTCATCGTGGAGGAGAGCCAGGGAGTGCAGAATCCGACTCTGACGCTGGAGCGCGTCTGCGCACACCGGAACGAGACCCGGCAGCTCGTCTTCGCGCGGGACGCGATGGACCTGCTGCCGCCGTATCCCTCGACCGCCTACGAAGCAACGGAAGCCGGACTGTTGATCCTGGCCGAAACGGAATTCGCCATGAGTCAGCCGGTGCAGCTCCTGCAGCAGGTCTACGGCGGCGACATTGCGTTCTCCGAGCCCAGAGTGCGCTACCGGACGGGTCGGACGCTCGAAGAGCCATATATGGGATTGCGCGTGATGGCCCCGCCGGACTGCGTCGGGGCGGTCGTCGACGACCTGCGCCGCAGAGGTGCGACGTCGCTCACGAAGGTGAGCTCACGGCATACGTGTGAGGTGCGCGCCATCGCGCCGCTCGGCATGCTGCTCGGTTATGGACGAGAGCTGTCCATACTCACGCGCGGGCGTGCACAGTGCACGATGTGGTTTCGCTGCTACGCGCCGGTCGATTCAGCCGATGCCGCCGCGCAACCCGGAGTTGCGGAGAGAGAAGAACCGCGCCCGGCGAGGCGTGGCTCGCCGCGGCGTCGCCGCCGGCAGGTGAGCAATCGGCGCCGAGTCCGTTTCGACGAGAGAGCGTTCGCGTCACACAACTTGTCGTAGTACCGATACAGCTTGTGGTGCGAATACAGCTTGTGCGGCGCATGCGCTCACGCTTATAGTGAGCCGCATCGAGATCGGCAAACCCGTCGCAAGTCGGGGACGCAAAGCCTCCGGTCCG
>QGVD01000141.1 GCA_003242685.1 Pseudomonadota bacterium
CGGCTACCTGCGCGAGCTCGAGGCGCGCCGCGCGACGATCCTTGCCAGCATCGAGGAGCAGGGGAAGCTCACTCCCGAGCTGCGCGCAAGCATCGAGGCCGCCGAGACCAAGCAGCGGCTCGAAGACCTCTACCTGCCCTACAGACCCAAGCGGCGGACGAAGGCGCAGATCGCGCGCGAGGCGGGGCTCGATGCGCTCGCAACGAGCCTCCTCTCCGATCCGACGCTCGATCCGGAAACGGCAGCGGCAGCGTATCTGAAGCCTGCGTTCACGACCGAGCAGGGCGAGAACCCCGGTGTGCCGGACGTGAAGGCGGCGCTCGAGGGCGCGCGGCAGATCCTCATGGAGCAGTTCTCCGAGGACCCGGACCTCACGGGTCAGCTGCGCGAGCTCCTGCAGTCGGAAGGGTTGCTCGTCTCGAAGGTGATCGAAGGCAGGGAAGAAGCAGGCGCGAAGTTCCGTGACTATTTCGATCATCGCGAGCCGATCGCGACCGTCCCTTCGCACCGGGCGCTCGCGATGTTCCGCGGGCTCAAGGAAGAGGTGCTGCGTCTGTCGCTCAGGCTTCCCGAGGAGCTCGCGGCCGGGGAAGCGAAAGACACTGCGCAGAGCACGGCGATGGGTCCGTGTGAGCGGCGCATCGCCGCTCACTTCGGCATCGCCGACCGCGGCCGTCCCGCGGATCCGTGGCTGCTGCAGACCGTGCGCTGGACGTGGCAGGTGAAGCTCTCCTGGCGTCTCGAGAGCGAGCTCTTCGCCGCTCTGCGCGAGCGCGCGGAAGAAGAGGCCATCCGCGTCTTCGCGCGCAATCTCCACGATCTGCTCCTGGCCGCGCCTGCAGGGCCGCGCGTGACGATGGGGCTCGATCCGGGTCTGCGCACGGGCGTCAAGGTCGCGGTCGTGGACGGAACGGGCAAGGTGCTCGAGACCGCGACCATCTATCCGCATGCCCCGCGCAACGACTGGAGCGGCTCGCTCGGCATGCTGGCCGCTCTCGCGCGCAAGCATTCGGTGGAGCTGATCGGCATCGGCAACGGCACCGCCTCGCGTGAAACCGACAAGCTCGTCGGCGAGCTCATCAGGGCTCATCCGGAGCTGCGGCTCACCAAGGTGATGGTCTCCGAGGCGGGCGCTTCCGTGTATTCGGCTTCCGAGCTCGCCTCGCGCGAGCTGCCGGATCTCGACGTGAGTCTCCGCGGCGCGGTCTCGATCGCCCGCAGGCTCCAGGATCCGCTCGCGGAGCTGGTGAAGATCGATCCGAAATCGATCGGCGTCGGCCAGTACCAGCACGACGTGAGCCAGGTGAAGCTCGCGCGCGCGCTCGATGCCGTCGTCGAGGACTGCGTGAACGCGGTCGGCGTCGACGTCAACACGGCTTCGCCTGCACTCCTCGCGCGCATCTCGGGTCTCTCCGAGTCGCTCGCCGAAGCCATCGTCCAGCACCGTAATCAGCACGGGCCCTTCCGCAACCGCGAGGCGCTCAGGGCCGTTCCGCGCCTCGGTCCGAAGACGTTCGAGCAGGCGGCAGGCTTCCTGCGCATCACGGGCGGCGACAATCCGCTCGACGCTTCGGCCGTTCACCCCGAAGCCTATCCCGTGGTGGAGCGGATCCTCGCCGATCTCTCGCGCTCGCTGCGCGAGCTGATGGGCGATGCTCGGACGCTCAAGAGTCTCGATCCCGCGCGCTACACCGACGAGCGCTTCGGCCTCCCGACGGTGCGCGACATCCTGCGCGAGCTCGAGAAGCCCGGACGCGATCCGCGACCTGAATTCAGGACGGCGTCGTTCCAGGAGGGCGTCGAGTCACTGGAAGATCTCAAGCCCGGCATGCTGCTCGAAGGCGTGGTCACGAACGTGACCAACTTCGGCGCGTTCGTCGACATCGGCGTGCACCAGGACGGCCTCGTGCACGTCTCGATGATGTCGCACCGCTTCGTGAAGGATCCGCGCGAGATCGTGAAGGCAGGCGACGTCGTGAAGGTCAAGGTCGTGGACGTCGACACGCAGCGGCGCCGTATCGGCCTCACGATGAAGCTCGACGAGCCTGCGTCTCGCGGTCGGCCGGAAGGGTCGGGCAACCGCAGCCGCGACGATCGCGGCCGTGCGCGTCCGCCGCGCGAGCCGCAGGGCAACGGCGTGCTGGCCGAGGCACTTGCACAGGCCCTCAAGCGCCGCTGATGCCGATCGGCGTACCGGCCGTGTCGCCGTGCCGGCCGGTACGCTTCACGCCGCGAGCCGCGGATACGTGAACAGCAGGAAGTGCGTGGCGTTCACGGCGAAGTGCGTGAGGATCGCCATCTCGATGCGCCGCGTCCGCGCATAGGCGGCTCCATAGCCGACGCCGGCGAGCGTCGCGAGGAGCACGTACGTCCATCCGCCGGCGAGATGCGCGATGCCGAAGGCGACCGCGCTCACCACGATGGCAAGCGCGGCACCGCCGCGGCGTCCGTCGAGCCGCTCGTGCAGGCCGCGCTGGATGAACCCACGGAAGAACGCCTCTTCGCTCAGGCACGTGACGAAGAGATTCGCCGGCGCCCAGATGAGGAACAGCGAATGCCAGCGCGGATCGAAGCGCACGTAGCCGAGGGCGAGCGAAGCGATCATGAGCACGACGACCGTGAGCGCCACGATGGGCAGCGCGCGGCGGAGTGCATCGAGCCAGTCGGTCCCGTGCTCGAGCAGTGAGCGGTGCACGATGCCGAGGAGCAGGACGCCGGCCATCGCCTTGTCGAAGTTGAGATAGAGCGTGTAGGGCTCGGCGCCAGGCGAGAGCACGACGTCCTGCGCGACGCGCAGATTGTGAAAGCCCGGCGCCGAATGCGTGCCGAGCAGCAGGACGAGCGCGACGATTCCCGCAGCGCTCGCGAGGCGCGCGATCCGGGTTGTCAGCGCTGCGGGGCGTGACGCCAGCCGCAAGTGCGCGATGCACGCGAGCGCGAGGAGCGCGATCCACAGGGCTGCAGGTCCAGACAACACGCAACCCAGATAGCCGAGCACCATTGCCGCGAGGCTGAACGACACCCACACCGCGGGTGCAGCCCACAGTCCCAGAATCCCAAGCAGCAGTGTCGCGCAGGCGGCCACGACGGCCGCAGACGGCATGGCGTCGATCATGAGTCTCTCGGCACGGAAGTGCCGATGATGCGGGAAACGGTGCCCGCCCGGCCAGAACGGCGATGCGGCGCGAAGCCGCTCCACTGACTGGCGACCGCATCGCGCCGCGGCGGCGGACCCGCCGCGGCAGGAACATCAGGCGTCGACGCTCAGTGCTCCGCTCCGCGCGCGACGATCTCGGGCGAAGGCGGGATGGTCCACGAGTGGTATGGCGCGGGTGACGGCAGCTCCCACTCGAGACCGTGCGAGCCCTCCCAGGCCTTGTTGCCCACGGGCTCACCGGCGCGCACGGCCTTCCAGATCACGTAGATGAAGAGGAGCTGCGAGACGCCGTACACGAAGCCGCCGATCGAGGACACCATGTTCCAGTC
>QGVD01000079.1 GCA_003242685.1 Pseudomonadota bacterium
CTTTCGTGGGAAGGTGAAAATTTTTAAAAAGACAAAACCCGCTTGCGGGGAACCCGCCCCTGATGATGGCGACGTTCTTCCGGCCCTCCCGCTCGCGCACGAAGATCCTGATCGAGGCGGGTGCTTTCGCGTCCGACCGGCACGCCGTCGTCGCGCAGCTCACCTGGCACGGCCTCGATCCCGCGACGCATCTCATCGAGCTCGCGCCGGAAGCGGGAGCGGATCTCGTTCACATCGACGCGATCAGGGACTGCCTGCGCGAGCGCGGCAGCGAGATCGCGCTCGTGCTGTGGCCGGGCATTCAGTTCCGCACCGGGCAGGCCTTCGATCTCGCGGCGATCGCACAGGCGGCGCGTGCGGCAGGCTGTCGCGTCGGCTTCGATCTCGCGCACGCGATCGGCAATCTCGAGCTCGCGCTGCACGACTCCGAGGCGGATTTCGCCGTCTGGTGCAGTTACAAGTATCTGAACGCAGGGCCTGGAGCCATCGGCGGCTGTTTCGTGCACGAGCGCCATGCGGACGATGCTTCCCTGCCCCGGCTCGCCGGGTGGTGGGGTCACGAGCTCTCCACGCGCTTCGCGATGCGGCCCGGATTCCGACCTGCGCACGGCGCGGCGGGCTGGGCCGTGAGCAATCCGCCCATCTTCGCCGCGACGCCCCTTCTCGCCTCGCTGGAGCTCTTCGACGAGGCCGGCATCGAGCGGCTGCGTGCGAAGTCCGTGCAGCTCACGGGCTTTCTGGAGTTCCTCATCGAGCGGCTGGCGCCGCAGGTGCAGATCGTCACACCGCGCGCTCCGGCCGAACGCGGCTGTCAGCTCTCGCTGCGCATTCCCGGAGGCGCTGCGCGCGGGCGACGCGTGTTCGAGTGGCTCGGCGCACACGGCGCGATCTGCGATTGGCGCGAGCCCGACATCCTGCGCGTCGCGCCCGCTCCGCTCTACAACTCCTTCGAGGACGTCTTCCGCTTCGGCGAGCTCTTCGCGCGGGCGCTCGAGGCGAATCCATGAGCGGAATTCCGGCTCAACGCGTCAATATCGTAGGTGCCGGTCTCGCCGGCGCGCTCCTCGCCGTGCTGCTCGCGCGGCGCGGTTTCGAGGTGACGCTCTACGAGCGGCGTCCCGATCCGCGCTCCGGTCGCGTGGAGCGAGGCCGCTCGATCAATCTGGCCCTCGCCGCGCGCGGCATCCGCGCGCTCGAGCGGGCGGGTCTCATGGATCGCGTGCGCCCGCTGCTCATCCCCATGCGCGGCCGGATGGTGCACGAGATCACCGGCACGCCGAAGCTGGTCCCCTACGGTCAGCGGCCGGAGGAAGTCATCCACTCGGTGGGCCGCGCGGCGCTCAACCTGTTGCTGATCGAGGAGGTCGCGAAGTATCCGCAGGTGAAGCTCTTCTTCGAGCACACCTGCCTCGGCGTGCGGCCGGAGGACGACGTGCTGCAGATACGCGAAGACGCGACCGGTCGCGTCTTCGAGACGGCGCTCACGCCGACGATCGCGACGGACGGCGCGGGATCGGCCGTGCGCGCGAGTCTGCGCGCGGCAGGTCTGCTCGAGTCGCGGGAGGAGCCGCTCGGTCACGACTACAAGGAGCTCACCATTCCGCCCGTGAACGGCCGGCACGCGCTCGATCCGAACGCGCTGCACGTCTGGCCGCGCGGCGGATTCATGCTGATCGCACTGCCGAATACCGACGGCAGCTTCACCGCGACGCTGTTCCTCGCGCGCGAGGGAACGCCGAGCTTCGCGGCGCTCCGCTCATCGCAGGACGTCCGCGAGCTCTTCGCAACGCAGTTTCCCGACGTCGTGCCGCTGATTCCGGCGCTGCTCGACGAGTTCCGCGATCATCCGCAGGGTCAGCTCGGCACGGTGTACGCGGCGCCGTGGCGCGTCGGCGGCAAGGTCATCCTGCTCGGCGATGCCGCGCACGCGATCGTGCCCTTCCACGGTCAGGGCATGAACGCGGCGTTCGAGGATTGCCTCGAGCTCGACCTTCTGCTCGACCGATGTGAAGACTGGTCGAGCCTCTTCGCCGAGCTCGAGCGGCGGCGCAAACCCAACTCCGATGCGATCGCCCGCATGGCGCTCGAGAACTACGTCGAGATGCGCGACACGGTGCGCGATCCGCGCTTCCTGCGCCTGAAGGCGCTCTCGCTCGAGCTCGAGCGGCGCCATCCGGACCGCTTCATTCCGCGCTACTCCATGGTGATGTTCCACCCGGAGATTCCTTACGCGGAGGCGCTGCGGCGCGGTGCGGTGCAGGAACGGCTCCTCGACGAGATCGACGCGCGTGCGCAGGCTGCCGGCGGAACGATCGACTACGACGCCGCGGACGCGCTGATTCACGAGCACCTGCCGCCCGTCGGTTGACGGGCCCGGTAACGGTGCGCGGAACCCGCGGTGACGTTCGAGGGTTTCCTGACCATGGACGGGAGAATTCACGGAGACACATCCATGCGCACCCTGCTCATCCTCGCGGCCTCGTCACTGCCGCTTGCCGCCTGGTCCCAGCAGCCCGCCGCACCGGCAGGCGGCGCGGTGCAGCTCACCACGGTCGATGCGATTCTCAACAATCCGCAGGACGATCAGATCGTGAGGCTGCGCGGCCGGATCGTGTCGGCGGTCCGCGGCGACACTTACGTGTTCGCGGACGACAGCGGACAGATCAACATCGAGATCGACGACGACATTCCGCGCGACCGGATCGCGATCGGCGCCGACGTCGAGATCGTCGGTGAGGTGGACGCAGCGGACGACGACGGCGACGAGGGGCTCGAAGTCGAGGTCGAGCGCATCACGCCGCTGTGACGCGCTCGAGCGTGACGAAGGTCATCGCGTAGGGGTGCCGCTCGTCGGCGGGATGCGCGCTGCTTTCGACCTCGCGCCACTCCCGCGGATCGAGCTCGGGGAAGCGCACGTCGCCCTCGACATGCGCATGGACGCGCGTGAGGTAGATGCGGCTCGCGAGCGGCAGCGTGAGGCGGAACACGGCCTCGCCGCCGATGACTGCGAGCTCCGGTGCGCCTGATACGCGTTCCAGCGCCTCCTCGATCGAGCGCACGGCGATGACGCCGGGCGGCGCGCTCCAGGCCGGATCGCGCGTGAGCACGAGGCTCGTGCGTCCCGGCAGCGGCCTTCCGATCGACTCGTAAGTCCGCCGCCCCATCAGCATCGGCTTGCCCATGGTGAGCGCCTTGAAGCGCCTGAGATCCGCGGGCAGATGCCAGGGCAGCGCGTTGTCGCGTCCGATGACGCCGTTCTCGGACACTGCGACGACGAGCGAAACGAGCGGTGCTTTCGCGGTCGATTGCGAGGACATCGGAAATCCAGGCTCCGCGAGCGCGCTCAGGGACACCCCGCTGCGACGAACTGCGCGAATCCCGCGAGGAACTCCCGCAGCCGCTCGCGCACGTCCGCGTCGACGAGCGTGCCGTTCGCGTCGAACACTCGATCCGCGTTGGAAACATAGAGCGGCGGGCCGAACCACGGGCGCGTGCGCAGAGTGCGCAGCACCGGCAGCCAGGCGCGCTGCGACTGGATCGTGCCGAAGCGCCCGGGTGAAGCGCCCATGAGTGCCACGGGTCTGTCCTTGAACACGCGGGGAACGTCGGACGGCGGACGCGACAGCCAGTCGATGGCGTTCTTGAACACGCCCGGAATCGAGTTGTTGTACTCGGGCGTGACGAGCAGCAGCCCGTCCGACGCGGCGATACGGTCCTTGAGCTGCGCGACCGCAGGCGGGATGCCCTGCGCCTCCACGTCGCCATCGTAGAGCGGGATGTCGCGGATCGAGGCGATCTCGAGCGTTGTGCCCGCCGGCACGAGCGAGGCAGCCGCGCGCAGCAGCGCGGCATTGTACGAGCCGCTGCGCAGGCTTCCCGCGATGCCGATCAGCCTCGTCATCCGCCGCCTCGGCTCCGGCCGCTGCGCGCGGTCTTCGACTTCGATTTCGCACGCTGCTTCACGCGCTTCCTGGCGTCGCGGGCGCGCTGTGAGCGCCGCTCGGCCGCGCTGCGCTTGCCGCGCGCCGTCGTCTGCTTGCGCCGCGTGGTCCGCTTGCGTCGCGCCGGGCGCTTGGGCGGCCAGAGCATCGTTCCGCGGCACTTGGGCGAGCCGCAGCGGCACGCGAAGATCTCGTCGACGTTGGGCGGATCGTCGGGCTCGCGGCCGATCTGATAGTCGTACGTCAGCTCCTCGCCCGGCTCGATGTCGCGGATCGCGTCGATGAAGACGCGGCGGTTCTCGATCACCGACTCACAGTTCGGGTCGCAGGAGTGATTGAAGAAGCGCGCGTCGTTCCCGTTCACACCGGCGTCGATCACCGTGCGGCTGTCGACGGTGAAGAGGAAGGTGTGATTGTCGTTCGGGTCCTTGCTCTCGTAGCGACGGTCCGCTTCGGCGTGCGAGACGCGCTCGCCGAGATACTCGATGATGCGCTCGCCCTTCCTGATCCGGCGCGTGGCGAACGCGCCGAGACCGTGCACTTTCGATTTCCTGACCACGAATGGTTGCGCGGTGCTTCGCGCCCGCGATGCGGTTCTCGCCGTCGCCATGGTCAGACCGCCACCGGGGCCTTGATGGCCGGATGATGCTGGTAGTTCACGAACTCGAAGTCCTCGTACGTGTAGTCGAAGATGCTCGGCGGCCGGCGGCGCAGCCTGAGTCGCGGCAGCGGGAACGGCGTCCGCGAGAGCTGCTCGTCGGCCTGCGCGAGATGGTTGAGATACAGATGGCAGTCGCCGCCCGTCCAGATGAACTCTCCGGGCTCCAGATCGCACTGCTGGGCGAGCATGTGCGTGAGGAGCGCATAGGAGGCGATGTTGAACGGCACGCCGAGGAAGACGTCGGCGCTGCGCTGATAGAGCTGACAGGAGAGCCGCCGCTCGGCCACGTAGAACTGGAACAGGGTGTGGCACGGCATCAGCGCCATGCGCTCGAGCTCGCCGACGTTCCAGGCGCTCACGATGATGCGGCGTGAATCCGGGTCGTTCCGGAGCTGCTCCACGACGCGCGCGATCTGGTCGATCTTCCGCCCGTCAGGAGCCTCCCATGCGCGCCACTGCCGGCCGTACACGGGTCCGAGCTCGCCGTTCTCGTCCGCCCACTCGTCCCAGATGGTGACGCCGTTCCCGCGCAGCCAGGCGATGTTCGTCTCGCCGCGCAGGAACCACAGCAGCTCGTAGATCACCGAGCGCAGGTGGATCTTCTTGGTGGTGACGAGCGGGAAACCTTCCGCGAGCGGAAAGCGCATCTGGTAGCCGAACACGGACAGCGTACCGGTGCCCGTGCGGTCGTGCTTGCGCGTACCGTTCTCGCGCACGTGGCGCAGCAGATCGAGATACTGCTTCATCGGGCGACGGCGAAGTTACCTGACGGTGCGCGGCGCCGGTAGGCGATCACGAGCAGCACGACGCCGGCGATCACCATCGGGAGCGACAGGAGCTGACCCATGGTGAACCAGCCGCCCGCGAGATAGCCGATGTGCTCGTCGGGCAGGCGCAGGAATTCGATGAGGAAACGCACCGTACCGTAGAACACGAGGAACAGCCCCGACGGGGCCAGCCGCGGCCGCGGCCGCGACGTGAACCACCAGATCACGGCGAAGAGCACTATCCCTTCGAGGAAGGCTTCGTAGAGCTGCGTGGCGTGCCGCACCTCGCCGTTCACGCTGAAACCCCACGGCACGTCCGTGGGCTTGCCCCACAGCTCGCCGTTGATGAAGTTGCCGATGCGCCCGGCGAAGAGCCCTATCGCCGGCAGCGGCACGCTGAAGTCGTACACGTCCGCGACGTTGCGCCCGCGCCGCTTCGCGAACAGGGTCATGGCGGCGATCACGCCCAGCATGCCGCCGTGGAAGGACATGCCGCCTTCCCAGATCCTGAACGGATAGAGCGCATCGTCCATCCAGAACCCGAGGCCGTAGAACAGCACGTAGCCGAGGCGGCCGCCGAGGATGACCCCCACCATGCCGTAGAAGACGAGATCGTCCACGTCGTTCGCGGTCCAGGTGGAGCCCGGCCGGCGCGCGCGCAGCCGTGCGAGCCACCAGGCCGCAGCGAAGCCGACCAGGTACATGAGCCCGTACCAGTGCACCCGCAGCGGGCCGAGCTCGAATGCGACGGGGTCGAAGCCGGGGTACTGGAGCATGGTCGCGAAGTGTAGCCGGTTTTCGAGTCCGACCTCTCGCCCTCGAGCTCGAGGCACGCGGAAGGCCCGGCGACGGCGTGCGGGCCGTCACTCGCGAGTCACGCGGCAGAAGAAGGCCTTGAGGTAGCGCGTCTCGGGGATCGCGGGATGCACCGGGTGATCGGGCGACTGACCGCCCGCCTCCAGGATCTGCACGAAGCGGCTCGTGTGACGCGCCGCCGCCTGGATGGCCGCGACGAGATCCTCGGCCGCCAGGTGATACGAGCACGAGCACGACACCAGCAGCCCGTCGCGCTCGATGAGCGAGAGCGCGAGCTGGTTGAGCTTGCGGTAGGCGGCCTGACCCTGAGGGATGTCCTTCTTGCGCTTGATGAAAGCCGGAGGATCGAGCACGACGACGTCGAAGCGCCTGCCCTCGTCGTGCAGGCGCTGCAGGACGTCGAACGCGTCGCCGCGCAGCGTCTCGAGCGTCACGCCGTTGCGCTCCGCGTTGCGCCGCGCGTAGTCGAGCGCGGTCTGCGACGCGTCGACGCACGTGGCCGATGCGGCGCCGGCACGCAGAGCGGTCACGGCCCAGGCGCCCACGTAACTGCACACGTCGAGCACGCGCGCGCCGGGCCACAGAAAGCGCGCGAGCTTGCGGCGGTTCTCCGTCTGATCGTAGAACCAGCCGGTCTTCTGCCCGGCGAGAAGCGGAGCCGTGAAACCGAGCTCGGACTCGACGACCTCGATCTCGTCGGGCGCCGTTCCGAAGCCTGCCTCCGCGACCTGCGGCAGGTGCTCGAGCTCGCGCGCCGCGGAATCGTTCTTCCAGAAGAGACACGCGGGCTTCAGCACCTTCGCCACCGCCGCCTCGACCTCTGCACGCAACGCTTCCATGCCCACCGTGGCGATCTGACCGACGATGAGATCGCCGTACCGGTCGAGCACGAGGCCCGGCAGGCCGTCCGATTCGCCGAACACGAGACGGTAGTACGGCCGCGGCGTGAGCCGCTGGCGCAGCGACAGCGCGACGTTGAGCCGGTGTACGATGAGCGAGCGATCGATGGGATGCGCAGGATCGCGGCCCACGATGCGCGCGCAGATGAGCGCATGCGGGTTGACGTAGGCGTAGCCCAGGAACTGGCCGCGATCGGAGACGACGCGCACGACCGCACCGGGTGTGAGGCCGCTGAGCGGCGTCGCGGACGTGTCGATTTCGTTGCTGAACACCCAGAGGTGACCCGCGCGGATACGGCGGTCCTCGCCGCGCTTGAGCTTGAGGATCGGTACGTCGCGCGCTTCGTGCGCGGCTTCGGCAGGGGATCCGGATTCCATGTGGGCTTTCGTGTGCGGCGACGCCCGTACGTCCGACATCGGCCGCGAGTGCGTCAGGGTCATGGGCTATAGTGACCGGTGCATTCTACTTCGAAAGCGAGGCGAGCTTCCGCATGGCACAGGACAGCGCACGCGGCACCGCGAACCGCCTGGCTCGGGAGACGAGCCCGTATCTGCAGCAGCATGCCCACAATCCCGTGGACTGGTATCCATGGGGAGAGGAGGCCTTCGAGCGCGCCCGCGCCGAGCGCAAGCCGATCCTGCTCTCCATCGGTTACGCCGCGTGCCACTGGTGTCACGTGATGGCGCACGAGTCCTTCGAGGACGAGGAAACCGCGCGCCTCATGAACGAGCTGTTCGTCAACATCAAGGTCGACCGCGAGGAACGCCCCGACATCGACCGCATCTACCAGATCGCGCTGCAGGTGCTCACGCAGCGCGCGGGCGGCTGGCCGCTCACGATGTTCCTCACGCACGACGACCGGATGCCCTTCTTCGGCGGCACGTACTTTCCGAAGGAAGCACGTTACGGGATGCCTGCGTTCAGGGACGTGCTGCGCAAGGTCGCCGAGTTCTACCGCGAGCACGAAGCGGACCTGCGCCGGCAGAACGAATCGCTGCGGGAGGTGTTCGCCGAGATCGATCCCGCGCCGGCGCACGACGTGCAGCTGTCGGCCGAACCGATCCGCGTCTGCCGCGCGCGGCTCGAGCAGAGCTTCGACCGGGAGTTCGGCGGCTTCGGCGGCGCGCCGAAGTTCCCGCACGCGAACCAGATCGAGCGCCTGCTGCGCGACTGGCACGCGACGGCGCAAGGTCCCGAGCCCGATCTGCATGCGCTCTACATGGCGACGCTCACCCTGCGGCGCATGGGCGAAGGCGGCCTCTTCGATCAGGTCGGCGGCGGGTTCTGCCGGTACTCCGTCGACGCGTACTGGATGATCCCGCACTTCGAGAAGATGCTGTACGACAACGCCCTGCTGCTTCCGGTGTACGCGCAGGCGGCGGTGGCGACGGGTGATTCCTTCTACGCGCGCATCGCGAACCGGACCGCCGACTGGGCGCTGCGCGAGATGCTCGCGCCCGAAGGCGGCTTCTACTCGAGTCTCGACGCCGACTCGGAAGGTCACGAAGGCAGGTTCTACGTCTGGGACCGTGAGGAGATCCGGCAGGCTCTCTCCGACGAGGAATACACGGTCTTCGCGCCGAGGTTCGGACTCGATCGCGAGCCGAACTTCGAAGGCCGCTGGCACCTGCACGCGTTCCGCTCGCTCGAGAGCATCGCGGAAGAGACGGGCAGGAGCGTCGAACAGATCGAGTCGCTGATCGATGCCGCGCGCGCGAAGCTCTTCCAGCTTCGGGAGCGGCGCGTGCGCCCGGGCCGCGACGAGAAGATCCTCACCTCGTGGAACGCGCTCATGATCCGCGGTCTCGCGATCGCCGCCCGCTCGCTCGCGCGCGACGAGCTCGCCGAAGCGGCGACGCGCGCGCTCGAGTTCATCCGCCGCACGCTCTGGCGCGACGGACGCCTGCGCGCAACGTACCGCGACGGGCGTGCGCGTCTCAACGCCTATCTCGACGACTACGTGTTCCTCGCGGACGCGATCCTGGAGCTCCAGCAGGTGCGCTTCCGCGCCGACGAGCTCGCCTTCGCGTGCGAGCTCATCGAGGCCGTGCGGAAGCACTTCGCGGACGAACGCTCAGGGGGGTTCTACTTCACCTCCGACGATCACGAGGCGCTGATCCACCGCAGCAAGGCACTCGGTGACGACGCGACGCCCTCGGGCAACGGCGTTGCGGCTCAGGTCCTCCTGCGCATGGGCTGGCTGCTCGGCAGGTCCGACTGGCTGCAGGATGCGGAGCGGACGCTGCGCGCGGCTTGGAGCGCCGTCGAGAAGTATCCGCACGCGCACGTCTCGCTCCTCACGGCGCTCGAGGAGCTCCTCGAGCCGCCGCAGATCGTCATCGTGCGCGGCCCGGAGGAGGAAATCGAACGCTGGCGCCGCGAGCTCGCGAAGCTCTACGCACCGCGGCGTCTGGTGCTCGCGATCCCGGCCGACGCGACCGGTCTGCCGGAGGCGCTCGCGGAGAAGGCGCCGCGCGACCGGACGGTGGCCTATGTCTGCCGCGGAAGCACCTGCTCGGCGCCCGTCGATTCGCTCGGCACGCTCGTGCGCGATCTGCGTCTGGCGCTCGAGCGCACCTGACACCGCCCGTTCGGGCATGAGGATTGCTGGACCGGAACCATTCAGGCTCGACGAGGAAGCCATGGACCGGCGAAACGAAAGACACAGACCACCTCTGCCCGAGGGCAGGTTCTGGCAAGGCGATTACAACCCTTACGCGGATGCGGACGACCAGAGCTGGGAACAGGGGCCGTACCGCGGCGCGCTCGGCTACCGTGACGACGTCTCCCGCGAACCGACCGCGCATCGCACGACACAGGGCCGGTCGATGCGTCGCGGGCCGAAGGGCTACCACCGCTCCGACGAGCGCATCTGGGAAGAGGTCTGCGAGCGGCTCGCCGAGGCCGAATACGTCGACGTCAGCGACGTCAGCGTGGAAGTCCGCGAGGGAAAGGTCACGCTGGAAGGCACGGTGCCCCAACGGCGCATGAAGCACTGGATCGAGGACATCGTCGACACCGTGTACGGCGTGCAGGACATCGAGAACCGCATCCGTGTCCGGCGCGACGGCACGGAAGCCGAAGAGAAGAACCCGCTCGATTATTCGAGCGGCGAATCCTGAGCACGGGGTCAGCCGGCCGTCGGGCGCGGCATGCGAATTCAGCCACCGCTCAGTTTCGATGCTTCATAATCCACCCATCGCACGAAGTCGCCAGACGGGGGTGGTATGGAACGGGGCACGATCATCGCCGCCGCGGTGCTCGCGGCAGGTATCGCACTCGGCGGCTGGTTCGCCGGCGATGCCCTGGTCCGCGGCCGCGCGGCCGAACGCTTCGTCACGGTAAAGGGTGTCGCGGAGCGCGAGGTGCAGGCCGACCTCGCGCTCTGGCCGATGCAGTTCGTCGTCGCCGAGGACGATCTCACCCGCGCGCAGGCGCGGCTCGCGGAGGATGCACGCCGCGTGAACGCGTTCCTGGCGAAGCACGGCATCGATCCCGCGCAGATACAGCTGCAGGATCTGTCGGTCACCGACACACAGGCGAACCGCTGGGGCGGTCAGCCTGCCGCGCGCCGCTACATCATCAGCCAGACGATCATGGTCCGCTCGACGGACCCCGAGGTCGTCTTCAAGGCCAGCCAGGCCGTGGGTGAGCTGGTGAATGCAGGCGTCGTGCTGCAGTCAGAGGGTCCCTGGGCCGGCGGCCCGACGTATCTCTTCACGCGCCTCAACGACCTGAAGCCGGAGATGATCGCGGAAGCCACGGCCAACGCGCGCGAGGCGGCCGAGCAGTTCGCGAAGGACTCCGGAAGTCAGCTCGGCGGAATCCGCCGCGCGAATCAGGGACTCTTCGTCATCCTGCCGCGCGACCAGGCGCCGGGCGTGCAGGAAGAGCGCCAGCGCACGAAGATCGTGCGGGTCGTTTCCACAATCGAGTATCTGCTCAGGGACTGAGCCGCACGCGCCTTCAGGGGCGCGGCCGCTGACTCTGCGGACCGCGTCCACCGTACCCGCCCCTTGCGGCCATTGCGGCCGCGCGGGCGCAGTGCTCGCAGTCACCGTCCTCGGCATAGTCGGCGCAGTCACAACGCCAGCTGTCTTCGGCGTCCAGAACGACGCGATGGCCGTCGATGATGAACGTTCGCTGGTGCATGGCTCGCCTCCTTCGGTGCTGGTGGCGGCGGCCGGACGGGACGGCTGAACGTGGGCTTCCGTCCCGCGACCCCTTCGTAACGTTATGAATTCACGGGCAGGAATCAAGTTCCACGGCCACGGTTGAACGAAAAACCGTGCACTGCAGCGGCACGTGACGCCGGTCCGGGAACAAAAAAAGCTTCGCGCGGGAACGCCCGACGGGCGACACTCTCGTTTCCCATCGAATCTTCCGAGGTGATTTTCGTGAATACTTCCACTCCCCTGCGCGCAGCTCGGCGTGGCTCGGCCGCGGTCGCGGCAGCCTGCGGACTCGCCGGGATCGCTGCCGTGGTCCTCATGGCGACGTCGGCGCGCGTGAGCGCGCAGAACACCGGAGCCCGGGACGCGGCACCGGCGAAGGCCGCGGCCGCGAACAAGGACGACGCCAGTTACAGCCTCGGCGTCTCCATGGGCAGCCAGCTCCACGAGTTCGGTCTCGGCGCCGGCGACGTCTCGCTCGAGCGTGTGATGCAGGGTCTGCGCGAAGCGCTCGCGGGAACTGCGAAAGCGACTCCCGAGGACAACGCGAAGATCGGCGCGCTGATCCAGGAAGCACGCACCGCGCTCGCGGCACGCAACAAGGAAACCGGCAGGAAGTTCCTCGCCGAGAACGCCAAGAAGAAGGGCGTCGTCACGACGGCGAGCGGCCTGCAGTACCGCGTGATCAATGCCGGCAAGGGCAACTCGCCGAAGCTCACCGATCTGGTGACGGTGCACTACCGCGGCACGCTGCTCGACGGCACGGAGTTCGACAGCTCCATCCGCCGCGGCGAGCCCGCCTCGTTTCCCGTGAACGGCGTCATTCCGGGCTGGCAGGAGGCGCTGCAGCTCATGAAGCCGGGCGCGAAGTTCGAGCTGTTCATTCCGCCCGAGCTCGCGTACGACGACAACTCGCCGCCGCCGATTCCGCCCGGATCGGTCCTGCAGTTCGAAGTGGAGCTGCTCGAGGTCGCGCCGGCCGGCGGCGGACAGCCGGGCAGCACGCCCTGAGCGCACAGTGGCCTGAAGAAAGATGCCGTCGCGCGTGAGCGCGACGGCATCTCCGTCACTCCTGTCCCGCTCGTTCACCGATCCCGGGACGCGCGACGCCGCGCGCGTCAGGGATCAGTCGTCGCGCCTGCGCTGAGCCGAAGTCTGCGGCGCGACGTCGGGCTGTGTGCCCGCGACAGGTTCCTCCTGCGGCTCGCGCGCCGGTTCCTCCTGCGCAGGCTGCCCTTCCACACCGCCGCGCGCCAGCAGCCGGTCGACGAGCTGGCTGACGTAGTGCGGAGAGCGCGTGTTGCGCGCGATCAGCGAGTACACCGCCGGCACGGCGAAGAGCGTCAGGAACACCGACACCATGGTGCCGTAGAACACGACGATGCCGATCGGCTTGCGCTGCTCGGCACCGGCACCGGTGGCAAGCAGCAGCGGCAGCGCACCGAACGCCGTGCACAGGCTCGTCATCAGCACCGGCCGCAGACGGATCGCGGCCGCACGGACGATCGCATCGACGAATTCCACACCGCGATCGCGGAGCTGATTGGCGAACTCCACGATCAGCACGCCGTTCTTCGCCGCGATGCCGATCAGCATGATCACCGCGATCTGGCTGAAGATGTTGACCGTCATGCCGTAGAGCTTGAGCCCGAAGACGGCGCCGAGCAGCGCGAGCGGCACGGTCACCATGATGATGGTCGGCAGCACGAAGCTCTCGAACTGCGCGGCGAGCACCAGGAACACGATCGCGATGGCGAACAGGAAGGTGAAGTAGAGCTGCCGCCCGCTGCGCAGGAACTCCGCAGCCTCACCGTCCCACATGAGCACGGCCGAAGCCGGCAGCTCGCGGGCCACCGTCTCCTCGAACCACTTCACCGCGTCGCCGAGCTCGTAGCCCGGCGCGAGCTCGGCCGAGATCTCGATGGCGCGCAGCCGGTTGAAGCGGTTGAGCGACACGGCGCCCGAAGTCTCCTCCAGCCGCACGATGTTCGAGAGCGGGATGAGCTGACCCGTGCGGTCCGAGCGCACGTGGATGTTGGTGAGATCGGTGATCGTCTCACGCTCGTCCGCCCTGCCCTGCAGAATGACGTTGTACTCGCGGCCGCCCTGCACGAACGTGGTCACGATGCGCGACCCGAGCATCGTCTCCAGGGTGCGCCCCACGGTCTCCAGGGAAACGCCGAGGTCGGCCGCCCGGTCGCGATCGACCGCGACGCGGATCTGCGGCTTGCGTTCCTTGTAGTCCGTGTCGATGTTGCGCAGCCCCGGGTTCTGCTCCGCGAGCCGCACGATCTTCCGCGTCCACTCCGCGAGCTGCTCGTAGTCGGGTCCGCCGATGACGGCCTGTATGGGTCTCTGGCTGCCGCCGCGGCCGAGACCGCCCGGCTGGAAACCGCGTGCCTGCACGCCAGGGAGTCTGCCGACCTTGGAGAGTATCGACTGGGTGATCTCCTGCGCCGAACGCGTGCGCTCGTGCCAGTCCGCCAGCACCATGAAAGCGCGGGCGGAGTTGACGTCGGCGCCGCCGCCCCAGGTTCCGGGTACGCGCACCATCACGCGGCGGATGTCGCCGTACTCGCGCATCTCCTGCAGCACGATCTCCTCGAGCTGGCGCGCGTAGCTCTGGATGTATCCGAGGCTCGCGCCTTCGGGCGCCTCGATGACGACGACCGCGAGACCGTTGTCCGCGCGCGGCGCGAACTCCGAGGGCAGCGAGCGGAACGTGAGGATGCCCAGCGCGACCAGCACGACGAGCGAGCCCACGATGAGCAGCGGACGGCGGATGAGGCTGCGCAGCCGCCGCTCGTAGTACCCCGAGAGCCGACGGAACACGGCGTCGACGGCGCGCGCGACGCGGCCGTGCTCGACCGCCTTCTGCGGCAGCTTCGAGGCGAGCATCGGCGTCAGAGTGAGCGCCACCAGCGCCGAGAACAGCACCGCCGCGGCGAGCGTGAAACCGAACTCGCGGAACAGGCGGCCGATATCGCCCGGCAGGAAGGAGATGGGCACGAATACCGCCGCCAGCGTGAGCGTCGTGGCGATGACCGCGAAGCCGATCTCGTGGCTGCCCCGGATCGCGGCGACGATCGGCACCTCGCCCATCTCGGCGCGCCGGTGGATGTTCTCGAGAACCACGATCGCGTCGTCCACCACGAGACCGATCGCGAGCACGATGCCGAGGAGCGTCAGCACGTTGATCGTGTATCCGAGCGCGTACATCACCGTGAACGCGGCGATGATCGACACCGGAATGGTCACGGCGGGGATCAGCGTGCTGCGGAAGCTTCCGAGGAAGGCGTAGATGACGACGAGCACCGAGGCGAAGGCGAACACCAGCGCGATCACCACCTCGCGCAGCGCCGCCTCGATGACGATGCCGCGATCGACGTTGATGCCGAGGTTCGCGCCGGGCGGCAGGCTCTCCCGGATGCGCTCCACCTCGGCGCGGATACCGCGCACGACCTCGAGCGTGTTGGCCTTCGACTGCTGCTCGATGCCCATCGACACGCCGGAACCGCCGTCCGTGCGCGCGAGGGTGCGCTCGTTCTCCGCGCCCAGACGCATGTCGCCACCCTCGCCGAGACCACAAGG
>QGVD01000080.1 GCA_003242685.1 Pseudomonadota bacterium
TGCAGGCTGACGGCGGCACCCGCACGGCCGCGATCCCCGGCGGTTACATCGCGCTCGCCGACGCGTGCGACACCCTGGTGAAGCAGGGCGTCATTCCCGCGAGCCCGCTGCACGGCCAGGTCGCGGCCGTGTCGGTGGGCATCGTCGGCGGCATTCCGGTGCTCGATCTCGACTACGCCGAGGACTCGCAGGCCGAGACGGACATGAACGTCGTCATGAACAACGGCGGCGCCTTCGTCGAGCTGCAGGGCACCGCCGAAGGTCACGCGTTCCGGCGTCACGAGCTCGACGCGCTGCTCGATCTCGCGATCACCGGCCTCGGCACGCTGTTCTCTCTCCAGGCACAGGCGCTCTACGAGTGAAGCTGGTCCTCGCGAGCGGCAACCCGGGCAAGCTCCGGGAGCTCGACGCGCTGCTCGGGCCGCGCGGCTTCGAGCTCGTGGCGCAGTCGGCGCTCGGCATCGAGTCGCCGCCCGAAACCGGCACCACCTTCGAGGAGAACGCGCTCATCAAGGCGCGTCACGCCGCCCGCTGCTCCGGCTTCGCCGCGCTCGCCGACGACTCGGGCATCGAGGTCGATGCTCTCGGCGGCCGACCCGGCGTGCACTCCGCGCGCTATGCCGGCGAAGGTGCGACCGATCAGCAGAACCTCGAGAAGCTCCTCGAGGAGCTCCGCGGCGTACCGGCCGAGCGCCGAACGGCGCGCTACCGGTGCGTCATCGTTCTCGTGCGTGATGCCGACGACCCTGCGCCCATCGTGGCGCGCGGCACCTGGGAAGGCCGCATCCTCGAAGCGTCTCGCGGCTCCGGCGGTTTCGGTTACGACCCCATCTTCCTCCCGGCAGGGCTCGACCGGACGGCAGCCGAGCTCTCGCCCGCCGAGAAGAACGCCATCAGCCACCGGGGCCTCGCGCTCGCCGCGTTGCTGACCGAGCTCTCCGCCGCGCGCGTATAGTTCGCGTCATCCGTCCGCTCCGGTCTTCGGGGAGTCGTGCATGACGCTGCGACAGCGCTTCGTACCCCTTGCTTTCATCGCGTGCTTCTTCGCCGCTTCCGCCCAGGCCGCCGAACCGGATCGAGCCGCGGCAGCCCGCGCGCTGCACGCGCTCTTCGATGAGGCGTGGGAGCGCGATCTGCGCGAGGATCCGACGCTCGCATCGGCACTCGGTGACCACCGGTACGACCATCTCTGGCCCGACGTCTCCCGGGAGGCCATCGAGCGGCGGCATCGCGAGGACGGGGAGATACTCGCGCGTCTGCAGCGCATCGACAGGTCCCTCCTCTCGAGCGAGGACCAGCTCAGTTACGACCTCTTCGCGCAGAGGTACCGCAACCGCATCGCGCTGCACCCGTTCCGCCCCGAGGTGTACGAACAGCGCGCACGCGACGGCGTGCACACGCTCGCCGAGCTGGCCGAGGTCCTGCCGTTCGCGACGGTTCGCGACTTCGAGAACTGGATCGCGCGGCTGCGCTCGCTCGATCGCTTCCTCGAGCAGCAGATCGCTCTCCTCGAGACCGGCATACGCGAGAAGCGCACTCAGCCACGGGTGATCATGGAACGCGTGGTCCCGGTGCTCGACGAGATCGCCGCGGGGCCGGCCGAGAAAAGTCCCTTCTACGCGCCCTTCACGCGCATGCCGGAGTCCATCCCTGAAGCCGAGCGGACCCGGCTCGCGGCGGAGGGAAAGGCGGCCGTCGAGCAGGTGGTGCTGCCGGCCTACCGCCGCTTCACGAAGTTCTTCCGCGAGAAGCTGCTTCCCGCCACGCGCGAGAGCGTCGGTATCTGGGATACGCCGGACGGCGAGGCCTACTACCGCGAGCTCGTGTCCATCTACACGACCACGCGGCTCACGCCGGACGAGATCCACGAGATCGGGCTGAAGGAAGTCGCGCGCATCCGCGCCGAGATGGATGCAGTGATGCGCGAGACCGGCTTCACCGGCACCTTCGCCGAGTTCCTCGAATTCCTGCGCACCGATCCGCGCTTCTATTTCGAAACGCCCGAAGAGCTGTTCCGCGAGTACGTCGTGACGGCGAAGCGCATCGAGCCGGAGCTCGTGAAGCTGTTCGGCCGTCTGCCGCGCACTCCCTACGGCGTGCGGCCGATTCCGATGACGAGCGCGCCGAATACGACGACCGCCTATTACATGCCGCCGGCCGCGGACGGCACGCGTGCGGGTTTCTACTACGTGAACCTCTACCGGCCCGAGGTGCGGCCGAAGTACGAGATCGAGGTGCTCACCGTTCACGAAGCGGTGCCGGGCCATCATCTGCAGATCGCCCTCGCGCAGGAGCAGAAGGGACTGCCGCTCTTCCGCCGCAACGCGCGCTTCACGGCGTTCGTCGAGGGCTGGGGGCTGTACGCCGAGAGTCTGGGGCCCGAGCTCGGGCTCTACCGCGATCCGTACTCGAAGTTCGGTCAGCTCACCTACGACATGTGGCGCGCGGTGCGCCTCGTCGTCGACACCGGCATGCACCACAAGCGCTGGACGCGCGAGCAGGCGATCGAGTACTTCAAGGCGAACGCCGCCAAGACCGAGGCGGACATCGTCAACGAGATCGATCGCTACATCGCCTGGCCGGGCCAGGCGCTCGCTTACAAGATCGGGCAGCTCGAGATCCTCAAGCTGCGCCGCGAGGCGCAGCAGGCGCTCGGGTCGCGCTTCGACATCCGCGACTTCCACGACGTCGTGCTCGCGAACGGCGCGCTGCCGCTCGACGTTCTGGAACGGATCGTGCGCGAGTGGGTCGAAAGGTGTCGCTCGTCGGAGGAGCGCTGCGCGCTCGAGAGCGCGCACGATGACGGCGCTTCCTCCGCGGCGAGCCCCTGAACGAACCCCGGGCCTTTCATGCCGCTCGCCGACGTACCCCTGTCGCTCTACGTGCACTTCCCCTGGTGCGTGCGCAAGTGTCCGTACTGCGACTTCAACTCCTACACGCTGCGTGACGAGCTGCCGGAGGAGCGCTACGTCGCGGCGCTCGAGGCGGATCTCGAGCTGCAGGCACGCGAGGTCGCGGGGCGTGAGGTCATCAGCATCTTCATGGGCGGCGGGACGCCGAGCCTCTTCTCGCCGGAAGCCATCGCCCGGGTGCTCGCGGCGGCCCGGCGTCACCTGCGCCTGGCCGACGATGTCGAGGTGACGCTCGAGGCGAATCCCGGAACGATCGAGCGCGGGCGCTTCGCCGAGTACCGCGCGGCAGGAGTCAACCGCGTTTCTCTCGGTGCACAGAGCTTCGACGCTGCGCGGCTCGAGGCGCTCGGGCGGATTCACTCACCGCGGGAAACCGTGCGTGCCGCCGAAGAGCTGCACGCGGCGGGGCTCACGAACTTCAACCTCGACCTCATGTACGGGCTGCCGGGCCAGGATCTCCCCGGTGCGCTGCGCGACATCGAGCAGGCGCTCGCGCTCGAGCCCGCGCACGTCTCGCACTATCAGCTCACGATCGAGCCGGGCACGGTGTTCGCCGGCGTGCGGCCAAGCCTGCCGACCGACGAAGAGATCGCGGACATGCTGCCTCCCGTCCAAGAGCGGCTCGCGGCGGCAGGGTTCGCGCAGTACGAGGTATCCGCCTACGCCCGCCCGACGCGGCGCTGCCGCCACAACCTCAACTACTGGACGTTCGGCGACTATCTCGGCATCGGCGCGGGTGCGCACGGAAAGCTCACGTCTGCGGCGAGCGGGACCATCGTGCGCACGAGTCGCATACGTGAGCCCAGGCGTTACCTGAGCAGTTCGGCGGAGCCGCCTGTACGACGGGAAGTACAACCTGCAGAGCTTCCGTTCGAGTTCGCGATGAACGCGCTGCGCCTGACGGAAGGTTTCTCGATGGGGCTGTTTTCGCGGCGGACGGGCCTCGGCGCCGCCGCCATCGAGCCCACGCTTTCCGTCCTCGAAACCCGCGGGCTCGTCGCGCGCGATGGGGATCGCTGGTATCCCACCGTGGTCGGTCTGCGCTTCCTCAACGACGCGCTGATCGAGTTCCTGCCGGATACCCCGGAGAGTGCCGGCAAGTTGCGCTTGTCAAGCGCCCCCTAGGCCCAGTTCGGGCTCTCGTCAAGAGGCTTATGCACAGGCCGGGATGGGTATCGGCAAATGAGCCAATTACATGCGAAATCGACCAAGCCTCTCCATGAGAGCCTCATAACTCATTGATCGAAAAGGCACAAACGTCCTGGTTACTTTTTCGCCACAAGGCCAGAAATGCGTTTTCACCCGGGAATCGGCCGCTCTCGCTCGAGATCTTCCACAGAGTTATCCACAGGATTTGTGGATAAGGGTGTGCGGCCCTGTACGACTCTCCAGGACGCCGCGGCCGAGCCTCGCCAAGCCCCCCTTTTCGCTTGAGGCAGGCGGATTCTGTCGCTACACTTTCGCGCCTTTTTCGACCGGTTCAGTTGAAGAGCCCGCCATGAAAGCCTCGATCCATCCCGAGTACAAAGAGATCACGGTGACCTGCTCCTGCGGGAACACCTTCAAGACGCGCTCGACGCTGGGCCACGACCTGCATATCGAAGTCTGCTCGAACTGCCACCCGTTCTACACGGGCAAGCAGAAGATCGTCGATACGGCCGGCCGCGTGGACAAGTTCCGCAAGAAGTACGCGGCTTCCGCCGGCGGGCGCTGACCCTGCGGGCGCCCGGGGGCCCACCGTCGGCCACCGGGTCCGGCGCCTGGCGCCGCATTCCAGACTCCACGGGAGCGCCGCAAGGCGCTCCTGTCGTTTCCGCGCACCGCTCGCCGCCGCGGGGTGGAACTCCGCCGCCTGCGCGACGATCGTAGCTATGTGCCGTCCGGGCTCCTATTCTTGAGTGCACCGGTTTCCGGTCCCACCGGCCGGGTGTGACTGCTGCCCGCGGAGACGAACCATGATCCGCAAACTGGCTGTAGCCCTTGTCGCGGCGCTCGCCGTCGTGAGTTGCGCCTCGAATCCCGCCACAGGCGGCCGCAACGTCGTCGTGACGTCCGCGGAGAGCGAGCGCGAGCAGGCGCGGCGCTACTACGAACAGATCATCCGCTTCTACGGACTCTACGAAGATCAGGCGCTGCAGGACTACGTGCAGCGCGTGGGCGAGCAGATCGCCCGGAACAGCCACCTGCCCGACTGGGACTTCAAGTTCGTCGTGCTCGACGACGAATCGGTGAACGCGTTCACCACCGGTGGCGGTTACGTGTACGTGCATCGCGGCCTGCTGGCGTACCTCAACTCCGAGGCCGAGCTCGCCGCGGTGATCGGGCACGAGATCGGCCACGTGACGGCCCGCCACCCGGCGCGCCGCCAGACGCGAGGCATCCTGGCCTCCGTGCTGGCGACGGGCGCGGCGATCGCCACGGGCTCCCAGGCCATCGCGCAGCTCGCCAACATCGGCGCGACCGCGTGGCTGCAGGGCTACGGGCGTGAGAACGAGATGGAAGCCGACCGCCTCGGCCTCGAGTACGCGACGAAGACCGGCTACAAGCCGGAAGCCATGGTCGACGTCTTCAGGGTCTTCAAGGCCCAGGAGACCTTCGAGATCAACCGCGCCAGGGAGGAAGGGCGCGAGCCGATGATCTACCACGGCATCTTCTCCTCGCACCCGGCGCCCGACGATCGCGCCATCCAGGCCGCGAAAGCGGCCGCGAAGGTCGAAGAGACGCCCGCCACCGGCTGGATCGAGAATCGCGAAGGCTACATGAAGGCGATCGACGGCCTGCCGTACGGCTCGAGCCGCGCCCAGGGCATCGTGCGCGACAACCGCTTCTACCACGCGGACATGGGCATCACGATGGCCTTCCCGCGCGGCTGGACGATCGAGAATCACCGTGACCGCATCCTGGCCTACACGAAGACCAAGGACGCGATCATGCAGGTGACGGCGGAGCGCCGGCCCGAGAAGGAATCGCCGCGCGAGTTCCTGCTGAAGAAGCTGCGCGGTGCGAGCTTCACGCGCGGCGAGGAGCTCACCGTCAACGGCATGGAGGGCTACGCCGTCATCACGCGCAACGGCTCGCCGCTCGACGGCGGCGCGGGTCCGGTTCGCTGGGCGGTGCTCTACCGCGGGCAGAGCGCGTTCATCTTCGGTGGCGCGAGCCGTTCGGCCTCATCGGGCAGACCGGCCGACGACGGCCTCTTCATGTCCGCGATCCAGACCTTCCGCGATCTGCGCCCGTCCGAGTATCCGCTGGCGCAGCCCTACCGCATCAAGGTGGTGCAGGCGACGCCGGGCATGAGGCTCGAGGACTACGCCAAGAACGTGCCGGTCGAGAAGTACAAGCTCGAAGAGTTGCAGCTCCTGAACGGCATCTATCCGAAGGGCGAGCTCAAGCCCGGTCAGTACGTGAAGATCATCGAGTAGGCGTCTTCCCGCCGATCGCCCTCTCCCCCGTCCGGGGGAGAGGGCGATCGTAGAGAAGCGGCGATCAGGACGGTGCGCCGACGCGCGCCTCGCCCATCGTGAGCGCCGACACCCAGCGCCGCACGTGGTCGAGGTGAGTCTGCTCCTCGTCGAGCGCCGCCGCGAAGCGCTGCGCCAGGTCCTTGTGCCCTTCGCTCTCGGCCAGCGCGATCAGCAGGTCCCACCCTTCGTGGTCCGCGAGCTCGGCGACGAGAATGGCGTGCAGCGACTGTGCAAAAGTGGTGCGCGGGTCGGTGATGGCCTGCATGAGGCCCATGGACTCCACGCCCACCAGATCCGCGCCCGGCGTCTGCGCCGTGGGATCGGCCCCGAGCTGCTGCAGAGCCTCGGCGAGCAGCGCGACGTGTTGTGCCTCGTCGTCACGGAAGCGCACGAGCTGGTCGATCGGCACCTGACCCTCGACGTCGCTCCGGTGCTTCGTGATGAGCGCCGTGTAGAGCCGGGTGCCCGTGCGCTCGAAGGCGAGCCGCTCGGCGAGCTTGTCGACGAGCGCCTGCGGCCTGCTGCCCGTCATCATCTTTGCACCGCTCTTGAGCATGCCCTTCGCGGTGCCCGGCAGAGGCACCGAGCCCACTCCGTCCCCTTCCTCGATGTAACTCTGACGGAGGGCGGCGATGCCGCTCTCGTCTCCATGCGACGTCGGCTGCCTCTGCTGCGTGAAGGCGAGCATCGCCTCCGTGGCCTTCGGCGACATCTGCACGCCCGTGCGGTTCTTGCCCATCTTCGACGACGTTCTTTCCATGGCCGTTCCTTCGCTCTGTGTCGGTTCCCTCGAGGCTCAGAAGTTCACCACGTTGCGTGCGAGCTCGCCGCCGGGATACCACTGGTAGCCCGCGGCGACGGTGTCGCTCGGCGATCCTTCCGAGTTGAGGATCTTGCGCTGCTCGATGGAAGCGCGGCTCTCCTCGCCCTTCGGCACGAACTGGGTGCCGTGCGTGCGCAGGTCGACCTCGTTCGCCAGCACCTTGCGGTAGAAGTCGCGGTGACTCTTGAACTGGATCGGCGCCGGCGCCGCGCCGAGGATCTCGGCCGGATCGCGCCGCTCGTGCTTCTTCATGAGCTCGCGCACCAGATGGAGCTGGCCCAGCTCGTAGTCGAGGAAGCGCTCCCAGATCGCCTTGATGCGCGGATTGGTCTCCGACTCGACGCAGCTCCAGTAGTCCCAGGCCTCGTTCGCCTCGTGCAGGAGCCACTGCTCGAGCAGCGACTCGCCGGGATCCGAGAACGAGCCGTAGTGCGTCACGTGCTGCTCCTCGATGGCGGCGATCTCCGCGTAGAGCTGGCGCGCCACCGGATCGGCGAAGAGCGGCCCGATGTTCATGTAGTAGTCGTGCGTCTGCATCTCGCCGGCCGTGATCGTCATCGCGTTGAGCTTCGTGGCGAGGGTCGCGCGGGTGCGGTCGTAGTGCTGGCGGATGTCGTCCGACGGATGGCGGTGCTCGACCGAGGTCGGGCGTCCTGGCGCGATGTCCGTGTACGACTGCAGGATGTTGTTCGCGTCCTTGCCCTCGAGGCGGTCGAGCAGGGCGGAGTAGCGGTACAGGTGGTCGAAGTCCTCGAGCAGCGCGAAGCGGTACGCCTGGGCGAGATAGGGGTCGGGCTCCTGCTGCGCGAGTGAGCTCGTCACCTCGATCGCCACCTGCTCGTAGGCGATCGTCGTCTCGATCGGCGACATGTCGGGCGAGAGCAGCCAGTTCACCTGGGTCTGCTGGAAGTGATCCACGCGGCGCGCGAGCGCGAGCGGCAGCCTCAGCTCGCCGTTCGAGGCGCGCGCGGCGAAGTGCTTGAACAGCACCGACTCGTGCTCGATGCCGTTCATGAGGATGATGCGCACGCGCGTGAACGCGTCGTCGTCGAGCTTGCTGATCGGCTTGCGCACGAGGTCGCGCCAGGTGAAGCGCTGCTCGTCGAGCGGAGTGCCCGAGTCCTTGAGGAGATCCAGTGCCATGGGCGTTCCTTTCCTTGGCTGTTGACGGCGGCGTCGGGACCGGTGTCGCCGTGGTCAGCAATCGCCATACCATCGAGGAGGAGGGCGCCGCGCCCTGCGCTTCGGGAACTGATCCGCTCCGGGAGAATCTTCATCGACGGGATGCGGACGCGAGCGAGGGCGAGCGCAGCGGTGGACTGCCTTGATTCCGCGCGCGTACCATGTAACCCTCGCTCCCGCTCCCGCTCTCACTCCCTACGGCGAGCGTCCAGGAAGCAACAGCCCATGACCGAGAAGAAGTTCGAGCTCGTCGATCGAGCCACAGGCAAGAAGTCCGAACTGCCCGTCCGTTCCGGGACTCTGGGCCCGGCGGTCGTCGACATCTCCAATCTCTACAAGGAACACGGCGTCTTCACGTACGACCCCGGCTTCGTCGCCACGGCGTCGACGGAGAGCAAGATCACCTACATCGACGGGGACGCCGGAATACTGCTCTACCGCGGCTACCCGATCGAGCAGCTCGCCGAGAAGAGCACGTTCATGGAGGTGGCCTACCTGCTCCTGCACGGGGAGCTGCCGACGCGCAAGCAGCTCGACGAGTTCACGTCGAACATCCGTTATCACACGATGATCAACGAGACGCTGCTGCGCTTCTTCAACGGCTTCCACCACAACGCGCATCCGATGGCGATGGTGTCGGCGGTGGTGGCCTCGATGTCCGCGTTCTATCACGACACGATGGACATCCATAACCCGCGGCACCGGGAGATCTTCGCCCATCGCATCATCGCGAAGATTCCGACGATCGCGGCGGCCGCGCACAAGCACTCCGTCGGGCAGCCGTTCGTCTATCCGCGCAACGATCTCGACTACTGCAGCAACATGCTGCACATGTTCTTCGCGGTGCCCTGCGAGCCGTACCAGGTCGATCCGATCGCCGCGAAGGCGCTCGATCTGCTCTTCATCCTGCATGCGGACCACGAGCAGAACGCGAGCACGTCCACCGTGCGCCTCGCTGGCAGCACGGGCGCGAATCCGTACGCGGCCATCTCGGCCGGCGTGTCGGCTCTCTGGGGACCGGCGCACGGCGGCGCCAACGAGGCGGTGCTCAACATGCTCGAGCAGATCGGCACCGTCGACAACATTCCCAAGTACCTCGCGATGGTGAAGGACAAGTCCAGCCACTTCCGGCTGATGGGCTTCGGCCATCGCGTGTACAAGAATTTCGACCCGCGCGCCAAGATCATCCGCGAGATGTGCCACAAGGTCCTGGCGCGGCTCGGGCGCTCGGACAACCCGCTCTTCGAGCTCGCGCTGCGGCTCGAGGAGATCGCGCTCAAGGACGAGTACTTCATCTCCCGCAAGCTCTACCCGAACGTCGATTTCTACTCGGGCATCATCTACAGCGCGATCGGCATTCCCCGCTCGATGTTCACGGTGATGTTCGCCATCGCCCGCACGGTGGGCTGGGTGGCGCACTGGCAGGAGATGATCTCGGACCCGACGATGCGCATCGGGCGCCCGCGGCAGCTGTACACGGGACCGGCGCGCCGCGATTATGTCGATCTGTCGAAACGCGGCTGAGCGCAGGGGCGGCTGCCGCGACGCGGCGAAGCGCGGCGGCACCGCCCGGGCATATCCCTTGCTGCGAGCGGCGCGCTGAGCTCGCGCCGCGTCGGCAACGCTGCGGACGGCACGCGCCACAGGTAAACGACGCGGCACAACGATGCAGGAACCGGTTGCCCGCCCAGCACGTGCCCTGACGACCGCCGACGCGGTGTTCGTGATCGTCGGCATCGTCATCGGCGCCGGTATCTTCAAGTCGCCCTCGCTGGTGGCTGCCAACAGCGGCAGCGAGCCCGTGATGCTCCTCATGTGGCTGGCGGGCGGCGTCGTCGCGCTGATCGGCGCGCTGTGCTACGCGGAGCTCGCGAGCACGTATCCGAGTACCGGCGGCGATTACCATTTCCTGCTGCGGGCGTTCGGACGCGGACCCGCGTTTCTCTTCGCGTGGGCGCGCCTGTCGGTGATGCAGACCGGCTCGATCGCCCTGCTGGCCTTCGTCTTCGGCGACTACGCGACGGAGATCCTGCCGCTCGGGCCCCATTCCACGGTGATCTACGCCGCTCTGGTCGTCATCGCGCTCACCGGCGTCAATCTCCTCGGCATTCGCGAGGGCAAGGGCACTCAGCGGCTGTTCACCAGTCTCGAGGTCGCGGGCGTGCTGATCGTGATCGGCGCAGGACTCCTGCTCGCGGGCACGCTCACGCCGGAAACGCCTGCCGCGGCCGCACAGAGCGATGCACCGGAACATGGCGGCACGTCGACCGCGATCGGGCTTGCAATGGTCTTCGTGCTGCTGACCTTCGGCGGCTGGAACGAAGGCGCCTACGTATCCGCCGAAGTACGCGGCAGCGGTCGCGCGCCGATTGCACGGGCGCTGGTGCTCAGCATCTGCCTGATCACGGTGCTCTATCTGCTGGTGAACCTGGCCTACGTGAGAGTGCTGGGCCTCGAGGGAATGGCCGCTTCGGAAGCCGTCGCCGCCGATGTCATGCAGCGGGTTCTCGGCGAGCACGGCGCGAACTTCGTGAGCCTCCTCGTCGCGATCAGCGCGCTCACGTCGGCAAACGCCACCATCATCACCGGCGCGCGCTCCAATCATGCGCTCGGCAGCGACTTCGCGCTGTTCCGCTTCCTCGGTCACTGGAGCGAGCGCGGCAGCACGCCGCGCAACGCGCTCCTCGTGCAGGGAATCATCACGCTGGTACTGGTGTTCTTCGGCGCGATCATGCGTTCCGGCTTCCAGACGATGGTGGAGTACACGGCGCCGGTCTTCTGGTTCTTCTTCCTGCTCACGGGGCTCGCGCTGTTCCGTCTGCGCCGGCGCGATCCCGACATCGAGCGACCGTTCCGTGTGCCGTTCTACCCCGTGACGCCGCTGCTCTTCTGCGCGAGCAGCGCGTACATGCTCTGGTCGAGTCTCAATTACACCGGCGTCGGTGCCCTCGTAGGTGTCGCCGCGCTGCTCGCCGGGCTGCCGATACTCTGGTTCATGCGCAGACGTGGACCCGCCGTACAGGAGAGAGGAGACGACGATGAAGCCAAGGATCGCCGCGCTCGCCTTGGTCGCGAGCATCGGGTTGTCGACTAGTCCTGCTGTACTCGCTCAGGCTGCCGAACCGGCACGCAAGATGCCGGAAGTGCCTTTCGTCCCGTCGCCGGACGAAGTCGTGAACAAGATGCTCGACGTCGCCAGGGTCGGGAAGAACGACGTCGTCTACGATCTCGGCTCGGGCGACGGCCGCATCGTGATCGCCGCGGCGAAACGCGGTGCACGCGCCGTCGGCGTCGATATCGATCCCGAGCGCATCAAGGAAAGCACCGCGAACGCGAAGGAGGCGGGCGTCGAGGATCGCGTGCGGTTCCTCAATCAGGATCTCTTCGACACGGATCTCAGCGAGGCGACGGTCGTCACGCTGTATCTGCTGCCGCGCGTGAATCTGCGGCTGCGTCCGAAGCTCCTCAGGGAGCTGAAGCCCGGCGCGCGGATCGTCTCGCACTCCTTCGACATGGGCGAGTGGGAAGCCGACCGCGAGGAGAAGGTCGAGGGACGCACGGTCTATCTGTGGATCGTCCCGAAGGACAAGGAAGCTCTGATGCGCAAGCTCGAACAGAGCTCCGATTCCGAGTGAAGCCCTGCCTGATCCGCGCCCGCTCTCACCTGCAATGAGAGTGAGCGCTCACCGCGGCCCTCTCCCCGTCGCTGCGGGGAGAGGTGCCCGGCACGATGAAACCCGATCCGTTCAGCCCGCGTCGCGCTGCTCGAGCAGCGCTTCGAGCTCCGCCGCGTTCGCGCGGCGCATCGGCTTGCCGTCCACGGGGCTCACGGGCGCCTGGCGGATTCCGTCCGCAGGAAACACCGTCGCCTCGATCGAGTGATCGTCGATCTCGAAGCGCACGCCGGGAAACGCGACGACGCGGTCGGCGTTCATCTTGACGCGCTTCTCCGTCACCTCGTGGCGGATCCCTTCGTCCATGAGCTTGATGGCGACCGACTCGGCGTTGTCGGTGAAGAGGTGCAGCTGAACGTCCGAATGCGGCGTCGCGGTTCCGGTGAGCACGGGACCGACGAGGCGCGGCTCGAACTCGCGCAGCCGCTGCATCGCGCGCAGCGCGGCGCGGCGCGCCGCGTGCAGCGATTCGACGTGCGATTCGCCGCCGAAGAGCCGCTGATACTCGAAGAGCGCAGCCTCGACTTCCGTGTTCTTCGGAAGCACGGCGTTGTCCGTGACACCGAAGCGCTCGGCCGCCTTGCGCTTGGCGACCAGGAAGTCGCGGATGCCGTGCTCGGCCATGATCCGGGCGGCCTCGTTCGCGAGCGCGCGACGCAGGTTGTCCACGCGTACCGGTCTTCGCTTGCTCATCGTCTCGACTCGGGCGGCTCTCGACATCAGAACAGACTGTCGCTGGTGGACACCTCTTCGGGTCGCGCGACCTCGCCCTCCTGCCCTCCGGCGGGCAGGTTATCCACCATGAACGTCTCCAGGACGGCGTACGGATTCTCGGCACTCGCGAGCGTGCCGGTATCCGGAGAAATGCGCAGCGTGATGAGCCCGGGCGGCATCGGGGGCCGCTCCTGCGGCACGCCCTTCAGCGCCTCGCGCATGAAATGCACCCAGAGCGGCAGCGCCGTGCGTCCACCTTCCTCGCCTTCGCCGAGCGAGCGCTCTTGGTCGAATCCGACCCACACCGTCGCGACGAGATTCGGCGTGTAGCCGTTGAACCAGGTGTCGCGCGCGTCGTTCGACGTGCCCGTCTTTCCGGCGATGTCGTTGCGGCCGAGCGCGAGCGCGCGGCGTCCTGTGCCGCGCCGGATGACGTCCGCCATCATGTCCGTCATGAGCCACGCGTTCTGAGGGCTGATCACCCGCGGCGCGAGGCGCTCCGCCGGCAGGTAGCCGGGCCCGCCGCGCATCGTATCCGCAATGGTGAGCACGTCGGCGGAGCCTGCGGTGAGGATCATGTCGGAGATATCGAGCGGCTGCTCGCATTCCGGGCATGCGATTCGCGGCTCGGCGCGCCAGACGACGTTGCCTTCGGCGTCCTCGATGCGGTCGATGAAGTAAGGCTCGATGCGGAAGCCACCGTTGGCGAACGTGGAATAGGCGGCGGCGAGCTCGAGCGGCGTCGTCTGCAGCGTCCCGAGCGCGAGCGTGAGGTTCGCGGGCAGCGAACTCTTCTTGAAGCCGAAGCGGCTCGCGTAGTCGATCGCGTTCGAGATGCCGAGCGCACGCAGCAGGCGGATCGTCACGAGGTTGCGCGAGCGCACCAGTGCCTCGCGCAGGCGGGTGGGGCCGTAGAACGTGCGGCTGGAGTTCTCCGGCCGCCACGCGACTTCCATGCCGGCGTCGTCCTGGACGATGGGCGCATCGAGGATCACCGATGCAGGCGTGAAGCCGTGCTCGAGCGCCGCGGAATAGATGAAGGGCTTGAACGCGGAGCCCGGCTGGCGCCGCGCCTGCGTCACGCGGTTGAACTTGTTCTGGAAGTAGTCGAACCCGCCGACGAGCGCCGCGATCGCGCCGTCGTTCGGATCGAGTGCGACGAGCGCGCCCTGCGCCTCCGGAATCTGAGCGAGCTGTGCCGCGCCCTGCCCGTCGGTGACGACGTAGACGACGTCTCCCGTCGAGACGATCTCGCCCGCGCTCTTCGGCTCCGGGCCCAGCGCCCCGTTGCGCAGCGCGGGGCGCGCCCACGAGAGACCGTCCCACTCGATCTGCGCGAAGCCCGTCGACTTCACGTAGACGCGGACCGACTTGCCGCTCACCGACGAGACGACAGCCGGAACGAGATTGCCCACAGACGGGTACTCCGCGAGCAGGTCGTCGATCTCTTCGGGTGCGGCTCCTGCGTCGATGTCGAGTCGGGCCGCCGGACCGCGCCAGCCATGGCGCCGGTCATACTCGATGAGCCCGAGGCGCACCGCGCGATTGGCGGCCGTCTGCAGGCGCCCGTCGATGGTCGTGAACACCTTGTAGCCGGCCGACTCGGCTTCGGGGCCGAATCGCTGCCGGATCTCGAGTCGCGCCATCTCCGCGACGTACGGCGCTTCCACCTCGTAGAGCGGGCCGGGCCCGCCCGCCTCGACGGGCTGGGCCGCCCCCGCCTGTGGGACCGCCGCGGCTGAGAACCGGACCTCCCCAATCGCCCGCACACGAAAG
>QGVD01000001.1 GCA_003242685.1 Pseudomonadota bacterium
TTGTGCAGTCGATGTGTTGTTAATCGTGCCGGCGACCCACAAGTCGGCACCTAGCCTCTTGGCGGGCAGCGTCGGATGTGAATAAGAGACAGATGCAGACCCCGGCGACGAACCCCTCGGCGTACAGACCCGCCCCGAAGAACGTCGCGATCGCACGCTCGCGCACGAGACCGACGATGCGGCTCAGCAGGATGCCACTCGCGACGAGCAGCGAGGCGATGCGGCTCGAGCGCGCAGGCGCAGCCTCGGACCGTTCGGCGGGTTCCGCCATCTCGACGCCAGTCCGCCCGTCACGCCATCCGCGCCCAGCGGATGAGCGTGGCGAAGTTCGGCGGCCTGCCGTGCATCAGCAGGCCGATTCTGAAGGTCTTGGCCGCGAACCAGACGGTCGCCACGGCTGCGGCAATGCCGACGAGCATCGAGAGCAGCACCTGCCAGACGGGCGGTGGTGAATCCGAGGCCAGCCGCGCCAGGATGCCGAAAGAGTTCACGGGCGGGATGAAGCTCACTGCGATGCTGAACGGTGAATCCGGTGCCTGACCGATGAAGAACGAGAGCACGTACGGCGCGATGAGCAGCAGCATCACCGGGCTCATGAGGGTCTGAGCGTCCGCCATCTGGTTCACCGCCGCGCCGACCGCGAGCATGAGGGCACCGAACACCAGATAGGTGATGACGAAGAACACGAGCAGGTACACGACGAGCGCGGGATCGAGCAGGCCGAGCAGCTGGAACTGGGAAAGCCCGAGGATGCCGAGCCCGACGTACACCGACATGACCGTCAGTCCCACGCCGAGCTGCCCGAGGAGCTTTCCCCACATCAGCTCGAGCGGCGAGACGGCGGCGAGCAGCACCTCGACCACGCGGCTCGACTTCTCCTCCACCATCGACGTCATCAGTGTCTGACCGCTCGACATGACGCCGACGAAGAGGAGCAGCCCGAAGACGAACGGCAGCGCGCGGTTGAAACCCCGCTGCGCCTTCTGCTCGCCGCCCGCCGCGACGATGGTCGCGTTCGTCCGCGACACGCGCATCGCAGCCTGGATGGCCGACGGCTCGAGCCCGCTCGCCTTGAGCCGCGCGCCGATCAGCGCCTGGCGCACGCTTTCGCGGATCGCGCTTTCCGCGGCGTCTCTGAGCCCGGCGGAAACATAGAGATCGTACGACCCGAACTCCTGCGCATCTGGCCGGCGCTCGACGGCGTCGGGATGGACGACGACGATCGCTCTCTGCGCGCGCTGCTTCCCGTCAGCAAGAAGCCATTCCTTCTCGGATTCGATGTCCGCACTCCCCGGTCGCTCGACGAGCGTCAGCACCGGCGGCGAGGCATTTCGGGCGGGCATGCCGCCGCGAGCGCCTGCCGTCATGCGGGCCGCGAGCGCCTGCGGATCGAAGGACGCGCGCAGCTCGTCGAGGGCACTGCCCGAGCGGTCGATCACGGCGACTTCGGCACGGACCTGCGCACGCTGCGCGTCGAGGAGACGCGGAACGAGCGTTCCGATGAGGACCAGCATCACCGGCATGATCAGGAGGCCGATGAGGAACCCCTTGCTGCTGACGGTCGTCACGTACTCGCGCTTCGCGACGAGCGCCGCCCGGCCGATCATGCCGCGACTCCTTCGTTCCCGAGACCCTGCAGGTGCGTGCGCAGTGCCTGCTCCGACATCTCGAGGCCCCTGCCGTCCGCAGCCACCAGACGGATGAAGATGTCCTCGAGCCTCAGCCGCGCGAGCTCGATGCGAGCAGGTGCGATCGCTGCGGCGGCGTTGCGCATGATCCCGGCGGCGTCGACGTTCTCGGCGAGCTCGAGCTCGCACCCTTCACCGGTGCGCACCATGCGCACGACTCCAGGGAACCTCGAGAGCGGCTCGAGATCGGCGGTCTCGTCGAGCGGCTCGAATCGGACTTTGCGCGTATCGAAACGGCGCCGCAGCGCGGCCATGGGCTCGTCGAGGACCTTGCGGCCCTTGTGGATCATGACGATGCGCTCGCAGAGCTCCTCCGCGTGCGCCATGATGTGCGTGGAGAAGAGAATGGTCGCGCCGCGCTGCTGCTCCTCCGCGATCAGCTCGCGCAGCACGCGCACGCTCACCGGATCGAGACCGCTGAAGGGCTCGTCGAGGATGAGCAGCTCGGGCTCGTTGATGATCGAAGCCACGAACTGCACACGCTGCAGCATGCCCTTCGAGAGATCCTCGCATCTCTTTCTCATCGAGTCGGCGAGACCCAGCCGCTCGAGCAGCCGCGTCGCACGCTCGAGCGCCCTGCGGCGCGGCACGCCCTTGAGACCGGCGATGTAGGCGAGGAAAGCGTCGACGCGCATCTTGCGATAGACGCCGCGCTCCTCCGGCAGATAGCCGATGCGGTCCTTGGCTTCGAGCGCGGATCTGCGGCCGAGCACGGTGAGCGAGCCGCGGTCGGGAAAGAGGATCGACATGATCATGCGGATGACCGTCGTCTTGCCGGCTCCGCTCGGCCCGATGAGTCCGTACGTGGCCCCGCGTCGCACGTCGAGGTGCAGTTCGTCGACTGCGCGCACCTCGCCGAAGCTCTTGGTCACCCCTTCGAGTTCGAGCACCGCCCCCATGAACGCCCCCCGCGTGCGAGCGACAGGACGGCGCGAAGTCTACTATGGGGGCGTGCCGAGGTCCCGGCGCAACGTGCTCGTGTGCTCGGCGAGGCACCGGGATTGCTTGCGCGGGCGGCATGGGACCGATTGCCGGACACGCACTCAACGCTCTGCATCGGCAGGCGCGCCGCAAGATCACCCGCGCCGAGCTGCCGCGCACGGAGCCCGTCGACGCGCATGCGCAGTACGGGAGCGGCCGGGCCTGCGCGCTCTGCGGCACACCGGTGTCCCCGGACGAGCTGGAGTTTCTTCTCTATTTCGATCACCCCTGGACCGGACGCGCCTTCGGCATGCATCAGCGATGCTACGACGCCTGGGCTGCGGCGCTGGGACGGCGCGAGCCGTGAGGAAATGACCCGGAACGCGGGTGAATTCTTCCGGCTCCGCGCCGATGCTATCGTGCGCGCTTTCAACGGGAGGGAGATACGAGCATGAAGGGGATCAGACTGCGCAAGCCCGGCGGACTCGATCGCCTGGAGCTGGTCGACATCGAAGAGCCCGGCGCGCCGGGACCCGGCGAGATTCTCGTGCGGCTGCACGCGAGCTCGCTGAATTTCCACGACTACGCGGTCGTGACGGGCCGCATGCCGACCGAGGACGGCCGCATTCCGATGTCGGACGGCGCGGGAGTGGTCGAAGCCGTCGGCCCTGGCGTCACCGAATTCTCGGTCGGCGACGCGGTCGTCTCCTGCTTCTTCCCCACCTGGCTGGACGGAGCCCCGCCCGTTGCAGACTTTTCCACCACGCCGGGTGACGGCGTCGACGGGTACGCGCGCGAACGGGTCGTGCGCCCTGCCACCTGGTTCACTCGTGCCCCGAAGGGTTACAGCCACGCACAGGCGGCAACGCTCACCACGGCCGGCCTCACCGCCTGGCGTGCGCTCGTCGTGAACGGAGGACTCAAGGCCGGCGACTGTGTGCTGGTGCTGGGCACGGGCGGAGTGTCCATATTCGCCCTGCAGTTCGCGCGGATGATGGGCGCGACGGTCGTCGCCACTTCTTCGTCGGACGAGAAGCTCGAGCGCCTGCGCGCGCTCGGTGCCGCATACACGATCAACTACCGCAAGCACGAGGACTGGGGCCGGCGTGTGCTCGACTGGACGGGCGGGCGCGGCGTCGATCACGTCGTGGAAGTCGGCGGTCCGGGCACGCTGCCGCAGTCGATCACCGCGTGCCGGATCGGCGGTCACATCGCGCTCATCGGCGTGCTGACGGGCGGACAGGGAATGGTGCCGACCGCCGCGCTGATGGCGCGCCAGCAGCGACTGCACGGTTTTATCGTCGGGAGCCGGCAGCACCAGATCGACATGGTGCGCGCCATCGAGGCGGGCGGGCTGCAGCCGGTCATCGACCGCACGTTCCCGCTCGGCGAGATCGCCGCAGCGTTCCGTTACGAGGAATCGGGCAAGCACTTCGGCAAGATCTGCCTCGAGATGTGATCCGCCGGAACCGGCTGCACGGCCTCCGGACGGCCTCTTCTTCCCGTACCGCGGCTGCCGGCTCTCCCGGCAGCCGCGGTACGCCCGGGCATGAGGTTTGCGGATCAACCGCGAGCCACGCAGCGCCGCCGGCGCGGCGGATGCACGCTCAACATGGAGGTCGATCATGGGCAGGATGGGATTGCTCGGCGTAGCGGCGGCGCTGGGCCTGGCGACGGCCGCCGCTGCTCAGACTCAGCAGCCTCAGGACCCGGCCGTACCACCGCCGCAAGGCGCGCAGCAGCCGCAGGATCAGACACACCGGGGCACGGCGCTCGCCGAGCGCGAGGCGCCTCCCACCTCCGGCGGCTTCCACACGTCCGATCAGCACCGGACCTCGAAGCTCGTCGGCATCGAAGTTCAGACGGCAACCGGCGAATCGGTCGGGAAGGTCGAGGACCTCGTGCTCGATTCGAGCGGCAGGATCACGCACGCGATCGTCGCGCACGGAGGCACGCTCGGTGTCGGCGAGAAGCTGACGGCGGTGCCGTGGCGAGTGGTGGCCGCTCAACTCTCGGGCGACAAGCTGATCCTCGAGCGGGAGCAGATCAAGCAGGCCCCGAGCTTTCAGGACGGCAGGTGGCCGAACCTGACGAGCGCCAACTGGAGCCGGCAGTTCGACGAGTACTGGAGGCAGCAGCCGGGCCGGACCCGGATGGCAACCGCACCCATGGAATCCGATGAGACGCCGCCGCCGGCGCAATCCCTGCCGCCTCAGCCCTCCGAGGAACGACTGCCTCCCCAGGATCCGCAGCTGCCGCATTAGACCGGCCGCCGGGCGATTCATTGCCTCGGAACGGAGGCTGATACTCCCGCACGTCTCGCCCATCGGGAGACCGGGGAGCCGCTGCGGAAAGCCCGCGGCGACTGTGGAATCTACGCATTCATCGCGCACGGCCGGGCCTCGATCATCCCGGCATGAATATCCTCCCCGCCGTCTCGTTCGACGCGGACCTGATCCGTCGCTACGACCGTCCGGGTCCGCGGTATACCTCTTATCCAACGGCAGTCCAGTTCCGCCCCGACTTCGGTGCGGACGACTACCTGGCCGCCGTCGAGGCGAGCCGCGAGGCCGGTGCTCAGCCGCTCTCGCTGTACGTTCACATCCCCTTCTGCACGAGCCCGTGCTTCTACTGCGCGTGCAGCCGGATCATCACGCGAAGCAGAGAGAAGGCCGAGAGGTATCTCGAGCGCCTGAAGCGCGAGATCGAGATGCAGGGAGCGCTCTTCGGCGGCGGGCGTACCGTGGAGCAGCTCCACTTCGGCGGCGGCACGCCGACCTTTCTCGATGCGGATCAGCTCGGTGGGCTCATGGAGCACCTGGCCCGGCACTTTCCGCTCACGAACGCGCCGGATCGCGAGTACTCGATCGAGATCGACCCGAGGAGCGTCGAAACCGACGCACCCGCGAGGCTTGCCGCGATGGGCTTCAACCGCATGAGCCTCGGCGTGCAGGACTTCGATCCCGAGGTGCAGCGGGCCGTCAATCGCGTGCAGCCCGTGACACAGACACTGCGGCTCATCGAGAGCGCACGTTCCGCGGGATTCGGCTCGATCAGCCTCGATCTGATCTACGGCCTGCCCCTGCAGACGCCGGAGCGCTTCGCGCGCACGCTGGATACGGTGATCGCCGCATGCCCCGATCGCCTGTCGGTCTACGCGTACGCGCACATGCCGCACCTCTTCAAACCGCAGAAGCGCATCCGCGCCGAGGATCTGCCCGGCCCGGAAACGCGCCTCGCGCTCCTTGCGCTCACCATCGAGAAGCTCACGTCGGCAGGTTACGTCTACATCGGCATGGACCACTTCGCCCTGCCGCAGGACGAGCTCGTGCGCGCACAGCGCGAGGGAACTCTGCAGCGCAACTTCCAGGGGTATTCCACGCGCGCGTACTGCGATCTCGTCGGGCTCGGCGTGACGTCGATCGGCCGCATCGGCGACGTGTACGCACAGAACTGCAAGAAGCTCGAGGACTACTACGCAGCGGTGGATGCCGGCCGGCTGCCGATCCAGCGCGGCATCGCGCTCGACTTCGACGACCGGGTGCGCCGCGCCGTGATCCAGGAGCTGATGTGTCACGCGGTCGTCGACCGCGATGCGATCGGAACGCGCTTCGGCATCGATTTCGACGACTACTTCCGCACGGAGCTCGAGCGCCTGCGCTCTCTCGAGAGCGACGGCCTCGTGGAGATCGGCGAGCGCCAGATCGCGATCACGGCCGCCGGGCGGCTCCTCATGCGCAACGTCGCGATGGTGTTCGACGCCTACCTGCCACCGCCGACGGCGCAGGTTCACTCCAGAGCGATCTGAAGTCCGGCGATCCGAAGCCGGCGGAATCGGTCCCGCGATCCGGTCACGCTCTCCGGCAGCCGGGCCCGACGGCCCGGCTGCGCTCAGGCGAGTGACTGCGTCGCGCCGGCTTCCACGGGCGGTGACGCCGGCAGACGGTAGGAGCCGGGCTTCACGAGCACGCAGTCGCAGTCGAGCGTCTCGAGCACGTTGCCCGTCAGCGTTCCCACGATGGGTGCGAGTCCCGGCCGGTGAGACAGCGCACCGAGCACCATCACGTCGTAACCCTGCTCCGCGGCGAAGCCCGGCACCGCACGCGCCGGGTCGCCCTTCACGACGTGCACGCGCTCGGGCGGAACGTTCACCTCGCGGGCGAGCCGGGCGAGCTCCTCCCGGACGGCCGGATCGGACTCCGTCTCACGCTCGCCGTAGAGCACGTCGAGGCCCGCCCCGCAGCTTCGCGCCAGATACGCCGAGGTACGCAGTGTCGCGCTGGCGAGCCCCGGCGTCTCGCCGGGCGATACGTCGATGGCAGCCGCGAAACGCGGCTGAGGCTGCCACGGCTTGCCATGAGTCAGCATCAGCGGCACGGGACACGTGCGGACGAGCTGCAGGGCGTTGGCGTCGACGCCGGGCGCGGTGCGCCGGTCGGCGCTGGCGCGGGCCGCGCGGATGACGAGGTCCGGGCAGCTCCGGTACACCTTACTCATGATGCCCTGGTACTCGGGGCTCTCGCAGGCGACGTCCACGGTGACTTCGATGTCCGGGGCGGACACGGCCTGACGCAGCGACTCGAGATAGCGCCGCGCGCTCGCGAGGCAGGCCTCGCGCGCCTCCTTCACCCCGCGCGCGTCGTACGCCTGCCGCAGCGAATAGCCGTGTTCCGCATCGCACATGAACAGCTCGAGCCTGGCGCCCGCATGGCGCGCGATCACGCAGGCCTTCGCAAGTGTCAGGTGCGGATTGCTTGCACGATCAATGACTACGAGGATGGATTTGAGTTTGTCCACGACGCTCCGGACGGCTCCTTGTCGAGTTGCCGGATGCTGGCCCGATCCCATATTGCCCGCCATGCGAGCGTGTGCCTACGCTCCTGCGGAAAGTACGTAACCGCCGCGTGCCCGGTCGCAGGATAATCCCCTCATGCTCCGCCAAACCCCCGAATCCGCCGCTCCGGCGACGGCCGAAACCGCCGAACCCACACCGGCGCACACCACCACCGCGGCCCAGGCCGAACCGGCAGACGAGCGTCGCCGCTATTCCGCGGAGCTCGAGGCCCTGCTCGACGCGGCCGTCGACGCCGTGATCATCATCGACCACCGGGGCCGGATCGAAGTCTTCAACCGCGCGGCCGAGCGGCTGTTCGGCTACAAGGCGGAGGAGATCATCGGGCAGAACGTGAGTCTCCTGATGCCGGAACCCCACCGGCGGCAGCACGACGCCTACATCCAGCGCTATCTCGAGAGCGGCATTCCTCACATCGTCGGCATCGGCCGCGAGGTGGACGCTCAGCGCCGGGACGGCACGGTGTTCCCGGTATCCCTGTCCGTCGGACGCATCGCGGGCCCGGGCCCTGCACGCTTCGTCGGGTTCGTGCAGGACATCACCGTCCGGCGCGAGGCGGTGGCTGCAGCTCAGCGCGAGCGCGACCGCGCGAACGCCTACCTGGAAGCCGCCCAGACCATCCTCGTCGCGCTCGATCTCGACGGCCGGGTCACGATGATCAATCGCAAGGGCTGCGAGGTCGTCGGCATCCCCGAGGACGCGCTGTTCGGTTGCGAGTGGATCAGCACGGTCGTCGCGCCGGAGGACCGCTCCAAGGTCGAGGCGCTCCTCAGGGACATCGTCGAGGGTCCTGCCGACCGGGCGCACTCGTGCGAATACCACGTGCTGCGCGACGACGGCGAACCGCGCCTCGTCGCCTGGCGGTGCATCGCCGTCTGCAGCCCTCCCGGCACCGTGACGGGCATCCTCTGCTCCGGCGAGGACGTCACCGAGCAGCGGCTCAACGAACGCATGCTGGAGCGCACCCGGGCGCTGCTCGAGGAAGCGCAGAGCATCGCGCGCATCGGAAACTTCGAGGTCTATCTCCCCGACGGCCGGCACGACTACTGGTCCCCTGAGGCGTACCGCATCTGCGGCCTCGATCCCGAGCGGGACGTGTTCAACATGGAGCGCATGCTCTCGATGGTGCATCCCGACGACAGGGACCAGGCACTGCGGCTCTTCCGCCAGTCCATCGAGCGCGAGGGTCCGGCCACGCTCGCGTGCCGGCTCGTGCTCGCGAACGGCTCCGTCCGGCACGTCGAGACGCGCTACCAGGTCGCGGCGGCACCCGGCGGACGGCGGCGCATCGCGGGCACCCTGCACGATGTCACTGAAGCGGTGCACGCGGCCGAAGAAGCGCGCCGCGCTCAGGAGCGCATGACGCACGTGCTGCGCCTCGCGACCATGGGCGAGATGGCCGCGGGCATCGCGCACGAGATCAATCAGCCGCTCGCGGCGATCACGACCTACTGTCAGGCCTGCGAGAGGCTGCTCGAGCGCGACGATGTGGATCTCGACGACGTGCGCGAGGCGCTCAGACAGACCGCCGCTCAGGCGCTGCGCGCCGGCGAGATCATCCGGCGGCTGCGCAGCCTCGTGCGCAACCAGGACACCGAACGCGTCCCGGCCAGCATCAACGCGCTCATCGAAGAGCTGGTCGCGCTCATCGAAACCGACGCGCGCATGCACGACGTGCGGGTTACGTTCGACCTCGCTCCCGCGCTGCCTCAGGTGCTCGTCGACCGCGTGCAGATCCAGCAGGTGCTGCTCAATCTCGTGCGCAACGCCATCGAAGCGCTGCAGAGTCTGCCGTCGGGACGGCGCGATATCACGGTGCGCACGGAGGCCGTGGGGCAGGAGGAGATCGAGATCACCATCAGCGACAACGGACCCGGCGTCGACCCCGCGATCCTCGACCGCATGTTCCACCCGTTCTGCACGACCAAGCCGTCCGGCACCGGTCTGGGGTTGTCGATCAGCCATACCATCGTGCATGCTCACAAGGGAACGCTCAGCTACAGGGCGAACGTGCCGAACGGCGCGTGCTTCATCGTCCGCCTACCAGTGCTCGCAGAGTGACGTGACATGAACGACACCCGTCCGACGGTATTCGTAGTCGACGACGACGACGCGGTGCGCAGCGCGCTGCGACTGCTGCTCAAGTCGGTCGGCCTTTCGGCCGTCACCTATGCATCCGCCCAGGAGTTCCTCGACGCGTACGATCCCACGCGGCCCGGGTGCGTGATCCTCGACGTGCGCATGCCGGGAATGAGCGGGCTGGAGCTGCAGGAGCAGCTGAACCTTCGCGGTGCGACGATTCCGGTGATCTTCATCACCGGCCACGGCGACATTCCGATGGCGGTCGAGGCCATGCAGCACGGCGCGTTCGACTTCCTGCAGAAGCCGTTCCGCGATCAGGAGCTGCTCGACCGCGTGCAGCGGGCGCTCGAGAAGGACCGCGCCGTCCGCGAGTCGCTCCGTGCCAGCGAGCGCATCCGCGAACGCTACGAGACGCTCACGCCGCGCGAGCGCGAAGTGCTGCGGCTCGTCACCGCGGGCAAGCCCAACAAGATCATGGCCGCCGATCTCGGCGTGAGCCAGCGCACCGTCGAGATTCACCGCGCGCGCGTGATGGAGAAGATGGGCGCGGATTCGCTCGCGCAGCTCGTGCGCATGGTGATGGATCTCGAACGGCGCCCCTGAGGCCGCGTTCTTCCTCTCTCCGCTTTCCCGCATCATCCGGCGGAGCGTGACCGTACCGTCACGCTCCGCTTTCCTTCTGCCGCACGGGGCACCAACGCAGAAGGCGGCGTGACGCCCGCCGCGTTCTGCGGAAATCCACTACCCGGCTCAGCAGATTTCCGAATCACGCGTGCACCGCCCGGGCGGGACAATTCCGCCCGAAGAGGTGAGACACGTGAACGCTCCCAAGAAGCATCCCGAGATTCCCGGCACCATCGTGTTCGACGGCGAGATGGCCATGAAGGGCTACGCGCTGAACAGGATGTGCTACTCGTTCAACAGCGCGGAGAACCGCGAGGCGTTCCGCGCCGACGAAGAGGCGTACTGCGCGAAGTACGGGCTCACGGAGGAGCAGCGCGATGCCGTACGCCGCCGCGACGTGCTCGCGATGCTCGAGGCGGGCGGAAACATCTACTACCTCGCGAAGCTCCTCGGAATCTTCGGTCTCAACGTGCAGGACATCGGCGCGATGCAGACCGGAATGACCGTCGAGGAATTCAAGCAGAAGCTCGTCGAAGCGGGGCGCTGAGCCATGGCGAAGATCGTCGGAGCCATCATGACCTCGCACGTGCCGATGATCGGCCGTGCCATCGCGAACAGGAACCTCCAGCAGGATCCCTACTTCAAGCCCTTCTTCGACGGCCTGCACCCGGTGCGCGACTGGCTCGCCCGGGTCAAGCCGGATGTCGCCGTGCTCATCTACAACGATCACGGCCTCAACTTCTTCCTCGACAATCTGCCGACGTTCGCGGTCGGCGCCGCCCCGGTGTACCACAACGCCGACGAGGGCTGGGGTCTGCCGCCGTTCGGCTCCTTCGCGGGCGATCCGCGGCTCTCCTGGCACGTGATCGAGTGCCTCATCGAGGACGAGTTCGACATCGCGACCTGCCAGCAGGTGGTCGTCGATCACGCGTTCTCGATTCCGATGCTGCTGCTCTGGCCCGACGAGCGGCCGGTGCGCACGGTGCCGATCCTCATCAACACCGTGCAGCATCCGCTGCCCTCGCCCGTCCGCTGCGCGAAGTTCGGCCGGGCGATCGGGCGCGCGCTCGAGTCCTACGAGGAGGACATCCGCATCGTGGTCGTCGGCACGGGCGGTCTGTCGCACCAGCTCGAAGGCACGCGCGCAGGCTTCATCAACAAGGCCTTCGATCTCGAGTGCATCGACAGCCTGGCGACCGATCCCTCGCGCCTCACGCGATACACGAGCCGCGAGCTCGTGGCGCTCGCCGGCGCGCAGGGCGTCGAGATTCTCAACTGGATCACCGCACGTGCGGCGCTCGAAGGCGCCGTCCGTGAGATTCACCGCAACTACCACATCCCGATCTCGAACACCGCAGCCGGCACGCTGCTGCTCGAGCCGCTCGCAGCCTGAAGGGAGGTCAGGGACGACGTGAGCAACAAAGAAGCGAACACCGCGCCCGTAGAGCCGTACAACGACACCGTCGTACGGCAGTTCACCGTGATGACGGTGGTGTGGGGCATCGTCGGCATGGCGGTCGGCGTGCTGATCGCCGCGCAGCTCATCTGGCCCCAGCTCGGTTTCGAGCTCCCCTGGCTGTCGTACGGCAGACTCCGGCCGCTGCACACCAACGCGGTCATCTTCGCGTTCGGCGGCTCGGCGCTCTTCGCGACCTCCTACTACGTCGTGCAGCGCACCTGCCACGTGAGGCTGTTCTCGGACCGACTCGCGGCCTTCACCTTCTGGGGCTGGCAGGCGGTGATCGTGCTGGCGGCGATCTCGCTGCCGCTCGGCTGGACGAGCGGCAAGGAGTACGCCGAGCTCGAGTGGCCGATCGACATCCTGATCGCCCTCGTCTGGGTCGCCTACCTCATCGTCTTCTTCGGCACGCTCGCGAAGCGGCGCGTCAAGCACATCTACGTCGCGAACTGGTTCTTCGGCGCCTTCATCGTCGCGACGGCGGTGCTGCACATCGTGAACAGCGCCGAGATTCCGGTGACCCTCTTCAAGTCGTACTCCGCCTACGCGGGCACCGTCGATGCGATGGTGCAGTGGTGGTACGGGCACAACGCGGTGGGCTTCTTCCTCACCGCCGGCTTCCTCGGAATGATGTACTACTTCGTGCCGAAGCAGGCCGGCCGGCCCGTGTACTCGTACCGCCTGTCGATCGTGCACTTCTGGGCCCTGATCTCGGTGTACATGTGGGCCGGTCCGCACCACCTGCACTACACCACGCTGCCCGACTGGGCCCAGACGCTCGGCATGGTGTTCTCGCTGATCCTGCTCGCGCCGTCATGGGGCGGCATGATCAACGGCATCATGACGCTCTCCGGCGCGTGGCACAAACTGCGCACGGATCCCATCCTCAAGTTCCTGATCGTCTCGCTGTCCTTCTACGGCATGTCGACCTTCGAAGGACCGATGATGTCGATCAAGACGGTCAACGCGCTGTCGCACTACACGGACTGGACGATCGGGCACGTGCATTCCGGCGCACTCGGCTGGGTCTCCATGACGACCGTCGGCTCGCTGTACGTGCTCATCCCGCGGCTCTACGGGCAGACGCAGATGTGGAGCACGCGCCTCATCGACTGGCACTTCTGGATCACGACGATCGGCATCGTGCTGTACATCACCGCGATGTGGGTCGCCGGAATCATGCAGGGTCTGATGTGGCGCGCGACCGATGCCGACGGGACGCTCACCTACACGTTCGTCGAAGCGCTCAACGCCACGTACCCGTACTACGTGGTGCGTTTCCTGGGCGGCGTTCTGGTGCTCTCCGGCATGTTCATGCTGGCCTGGAACTACAGGAAGACGGTCCTTGCCGGACGCAAGGTCGCGGTGACACCACCGCTCGAGCAGGCTCAGCCGGCGTGAGCGGCGCGACGGGGGATTCGCATGAGACATGAAGTCGTCGAACGGCGTGCAGGACTCCTCGGCATCCTGATCGCGGCAGTCATCAGCGTCGGCGGGCTCGTCGAGATCGTTCCGCTCTACTTCTCGAGCCAGGTGAACACGCCTGCGCCGGGCGTGAAGCCCTACGGTCCGCTCGAGCTCGAAGGACGCGACGTGTACATCCGCGAGGGCTGCTACGGATGCCACTCGCAGATGGTGCGCCCGCTGCGCGCGGAGACGGAGCGGTACGGCCACTACTCGGTCGCGGGCGAGTCGGTCTACGACCACCCGTTCCAGTTCGGCTCGAAGCGCACGGGTCCCGATCTCGCACGCGTCGGCGGCCGCTACAGCGACGAGTGGCATCGCATCCACCTCATGAATCCGCGCGACGTGGTGCCCGAGTCGAACATGCCCGCCTATCCCTGGCTGGCCGAGCGCACGCTCGACGAGGCGCTCACCGCTCGCAAGATGCGAGCGCTGCGCAGGCTCGGCGTGCCCTACACGGACGAGGAGATCGCCACCGCCGCCGATGCGGTCCGCGGCAAGACGGAGATGGATGCGCTGATCGCCTATCTGCAGAGCCTCGGGCTCGCATCCAGGCAGTGGCGCTGACGCGGAGGGAGACGACGATGGACATGGGCACTGTGCGCGGCATTGCGACGGGACTCGCGATCCTGGCCTTCCTCAGCGTGTGGGTCTGGGCGTGGAGCGGCAAGCGCCGCGCGACGTTCGAGCACGCGGCACGCCTTCCGCTCGAGGAGCACGGCTCGACTCCGCCGGCACACGGCGCATCGCAGACTGAAGCGACGGAGGAGCGGCGATGAGCTCCGGCTGGACCGTATTCATCACCGTCTTCACGCTCGCGAACATCGCCGGCGTCACCTGGCTCCTGTGGTGGATGCGCCGCCGGCGCGGCGAGCCGACCGGCGCGGAAGTCGAGACCACCGGACACGTCTGGGACGACGATCTGCGCGAGCTCAACAATCCTCTTCCCCGCTGGTGGCTGGGGCTCTTCCTCATCACCGTGATCTTCGGGCTCGTCTACCTCGCGCTCTATCCCGGTCTCGGCAACTTCGGCGGTCTCCTCGGCTGGTCGCAGATCGATCAGTACCGCCGCCAGAGCGAGCAGGCCGAGGCGGTGATCGCCCGCACACTGGCACCGTTCGAGTCGCGCTCGGTCACCGAGCTCGTCGAGGATCCTGCGGCGCGTCACATCGGACGCAAGCTCTATCTCAACAACTGCGCCACGTGCCACGGCTCCGACGCGCGCGGTGCGCCGGGTTTTCCGAATCTCGCCGACGACGACTGGCTGTGGGGCGGCACACCCGAGATCGTCTACGAGACGATCGCCAACGGGCGCACGGGCGTCATGATGGGCTGGCGCCAGGTGCTCGGCGATTCGGGAGTCGAGGACGTGCTCGCCTATGTGCTTTCTCTCTCCGGCCGCAAGGTGCCGGCCGGAGACCCGGCGCTCGGCGCACGGAAGTTCCAGGAGCTGTGTGCCGCGTGTCACGGCCAGGACGGCCGAGGCAATCCCCAGCTCGGTGCGCCCAATCTCACGGATGACGTCTGGCTGCACGGAGGCAGCGTCGCCGCGATCCGCAAGACGATCGCCGACGGACGTCAGGGAGAGATGCCCGCGCACCTGGAGCGGCTCGGCGAGCTGCGCGTGAAGCTGCTCGCCGCGTACGTGCTCGGCCTCGGAACGGAAGCCGGGGCCGAGGCGCGGACCGCCGCACACGTGGGAACGTCCCGATGAACGACGAGGAGGAGCTCCGGCCGCTGCAGCTTCGCGAGCCGCGACCCGCGCTCGGTGAGCGGGCACGTCTCGTCGGGATCGTCGCGTGGTCGTCTTTCCTCGCCGCGAGCGTCGGGACGACGGTGTGTTTCGGTCTCGTGGACCCCGCGGCGGTGCAGCCCGAAGAGGCGCCGTCCTGGTGGACCAGTCGGCTCGCAGTGTACAGCCTCGGATTCTTCTTCTTCTGGGCGATCGGCGCGCTCGCCGCGGCGCTCGCGCTGCTGCTCGCGGGCGCGGTGCGCATGCAGGGACAGCGATGAACGAACGCGCAACGGCTGCGACCGCGGAATCACTGTATCTTCCGCGTCAGAAGGTCTATCCGCGCGAAGTGAGCGGACGCTTCGCGACGCTGCGCGCTGTCGCCGCGTGGGTGCTCCTCGGCCTCTTCTACCTCGTCCCCTGGCTGCAGTGGAACGGGCGCCAGGCGGTGCTCTTCGATCTGCCCGCGCGCAAGTTCTACGTCTTCGGTCTCGTCCTGTGGCCGCAGGACTTCATCTTTCTCACCGCGCTGCTCACGATCGCCGCGCTGAGCCTCTTCTTCTTCACGGCGCTCGCGGGGCGCCTGTGGTGCGGCTATGCCTGTCCGCAGACCGTGTGGACGGAAGTGTTCCTCTGGCTCGAGCGGTTCGCGGAAGGCGACCGCAACGAGCGCATGAAGCTCGACCGCTCGCCCTGGACGGCACACAAGATCGCGCGCAAGTCGCTCAAGCAGGCGCTGTGGATCGCGTTCGCGCTGTGGACGGGCTTCACGTTCGTCGGCTACTTCAGCCCGCTGTCCGAGCTGCTGCACCGCGCACTCGACTTCAGCCTGGGGCCGTGGGAGACGTTCTGGACGTTCTTCTACGGCTTCGCGACCTACGGCAACGCAGGGTACCTGCGCGAGCAGGTCTGCAAGTACATGTGCCCCTACGCGCGCTTCCAGAGCGCGATGTTCGACCGCGACACGCTCATCATCACGTACGATGCGCGCCGCGGCGAGCCGCGCGGGGCGCGCCGGCGCGGCATCGACCCGCGCCGCGAGGGTCTCGGCGACTGCATCGACTGCACGTGGTGCGTGCAGGTCTGCCCCACCGGCATCGACATCCGCAAGGGGCTGCAGATCGAATGCATCGCCTGCGCGGCCTGCATCGACGCGTGTGACGCCGTGATGGACCGGATGGGCTATCCGCGCGGGCTCATCCGCTACACGACGCAGAACTCGCTCGACGGCCGCCCGACGCGCATCCTGCGGCCGCGCGTGCTGGTGTACGGCACTCTGCTCGTCGTGCTCATCACCGCCGTCGTCGCCGGACTCGCGATGCGCACGCCGCTCGCGCTCGACGTCATCCGCGACCGCAACGCCCTCTATCGCGTGCTCGACGACGGCCGGGTCGAGAACGTGTACAACGTGAAGATCCTCAACAAGACCGAGCGTCCGCAGACCTACGTGATCAGCGTCAGTGGCTCGGTGCCGCTCGAGCTCGATCCCGAGCCCGCACGCTTCAGCGTCGCGAGCGGCGAAGTCTTTCCGGCGGTGCTGCGCGTACGCGCGCCGCGGTGGGAAATGCCGCCGGTCAGCGACATCCGCTTCGAAGCGGTTTCGGTTGACGATCCGTCCCTGCGCGCGTCGGTCACCGCCCGGTTCATCGCACCGAACGAAGGAGGAGGCTCGTGAGCACCGACCGAGTCGCACGCGATTCCACGAACTCGAGCCGCGGATGGCTGAGCCCGGCGCTGATCGTTGCCGTGGCGATTCCCACGGTCGCGGTCGTCGCGAGTCTCGCCACCGTCGCTCTCGCCCTCGCACACGGCGACCGCGAGCTGCCCGCCGAGTATCACTGGGAAGGCTTCCGGCTCGACCGCGACTTCGCGCGCTTCGAGCGCGCGTTCGAGCTCGACGTGCGCGGCACGCTCGAGATCGACGCCGGGCAATGCCGCCTCGCGCTCGAGCAGCGCGGCTCGCCTTCGCAGTCCATCGAGCTCCACCTGGCGCACGCCACGCTTCCCAAGCTCGACCGACGGGTAACGCTGCAGCGGGTCGGCTCGCACTACGAAGCGGCCTGTGATCCGGTGCCTGCCGGATCGTGGTGGGTCGAGATCAGCGACCCCGAGGGAGAGTGGGCCGTGCGGCAGCACGTGTGGGGATCGCTCGCGCAGGCGGACATCGCGGCGCGCAGCACACGAACCGAGGGATGAACGCAGCGACTCCAATGGTCGACCGCGGCTCGCACGTGCAGTGGACGGGCGAGGATGGGCTCACGCGCACCGTCTTCGCGGTCGAAGGCATGCGATGTGCCGGCTGCGCGCGCTCCATCGAGCGTGCGATCGGCGCCCTCGACGGCATCGAGCGCGTTCAGGTGAACGTCGCTACGGCGCGGGTCGCCGTCGACTGGCGCGCCGATCGCACGCGGCTCGGCGACATCCTGCGTGCGGTCGGGCAGGCAGGGTTCCGGCCGCTGCCCCTCGCCGGCGAGCAGGCCGACCAGTCCTTCCGCCTCGAGCGACGCACGGCAATCAAGCGCATCGGCCTCGCGGGCCTCGGCATGATGCAGGTGATGATGTTCGTCTACGGCCTGTACGCCGCGGACCCCGGGGGCATCGACCCGCAGCTCGCGCAGTACCTGCGCGTCGTGAGCATGCTCGTCGCGACTCCGGTGCTCCTCTACTCCGGCGCACCGTTCTTCTCCGGTGCGTGGCAGAACCTGAAGCGCCGCACGCTCGGCATGGACGTCCCGGTCGCCGCCGCGATCGCGCTCGCCTACGGCGCGAGCGTCTTCAACACGCTGCGCGGCGAAGGAGAGGTCTACTTCGATTCGGTGACGATGTTCATCTTCTTCCTGCTCACGGGCCGCTTCGTCGAGATGACCGTGCGGCAGCGGAGCCTCTCGGGTTCGGAAGCGCTGGCGAGGAGCGTTCCCGCCACTGCGCTGCGCGTCAGGCCCGGCGGGAGCACGGAGCGCGTGCACGTCGGCGCGCTCGCTTCCGGGGACCGGATCTCCATCCCGCGCGGCAGCGTCGTGCCGGTGGACTGCGAGCTCCTCGAGGGCGAGGCGCTGGTCGACGAGTCTCTGGTCACCGGAGAAGCGAAGCCCGTCCTGCGGCGTGCGGGTGAGCGGCTTCTCGGCGGATCGGTGAACGTCGGCCATCCGGTGCATGCGCTCGCGCGCACGGACGTCGCTGGCTCGACGATCGCATCCCTCGTGAGCCTCCTCGAGCGCGGCCGTGCGGAGCGCCCGCGTCTCGCCTCGGCGGCCGATCGTGCGGCGGCCCGCTTCGTGTTCGCCATCCTGCTGCTTTCCGCCGCGGTCGCGATCGGCTGGTGGATCGTCGATCCGTCGCGCGCCTTCGAGGCGACGCTCGCGGTGCTCGTCGTGACCTGCCCCTGTGCGCTCTCGCTCGCGACACCTGCGGTTCTGGCCGCCGCAACTTCGCGGCTCACGCGCCTCGGACTCCTCGTCACGAACGGCGATGCCATCGAGCGTCTGGCGCGAGTGACGACCGTGATGATCGACAAGACGGGCACGCTGACGACGGGTGCGGTGCGCATCACGCGCACGCACACTTTCGGCGAGCTGACGCAGCAGCGCGCCCGCGCGATCGCCGCGGCGCTCGAACGCGACTCGAGCCATCCTCTCGCCGCAGCCTTCGGCGAGTTCGCGGAACCGGGCGTGACTGCGACGGAAATCCGCGAGTACCCCGGCGCAGGCGTCGAGGGCTGCATCGACGGCGTGACGTGGCGCCTCGGGCGCGCGGAGTTCGCCCTCGCGGGGCTGCGCGTCGATGACACCGCTTCCGCGGCGAGCACACTCGACGCGGTCTCCCGGGATGCGATCGTTCTGGCGAGTCCGGAGCGCCTCGAGGCCTGCTTCGTCGTCGCGGAGGACGTCAGAAGCGATGCGAAAGCCGCCATCGATCGGCTGCGCTCAGCGGGTCTCGAAGTCGTGATCGCAAGCGGCGACGGGCGGGCCACGGTGAGCAGGACGGCCGCGGCGCTCGGCATCGAAGAGGCCTACGGCCGGCTGACACCCGAGCAGAAGGTGGAGCTTCTGCGCGAGAGGCAGCGCAACGGCAAGCGGGTTCTCATGATCGGCGACGGCATCAACGATGGTCCCGTTCTCGCCGCGGCCGATGTGTCGTGCGCGATGGGCGAAGGCTCCGCCGTGGCCCAGGCGGCCGCGGATCTGCTGCTGCTCAATCCCTCGCTCGGTGCGATCGCAGCAGGTGTCGCCACCGCGCGGCGCGCGCTCGGCGTGATGCGTCAGAACCTCACGTGGGCCCTTGCCTACAACGTGTGCGCGGTGCCGCTCGCCGCACTCGGCTTCGTTCCGCCCTGGGTCGCCGCGATCGGCATGTCCGCGAGCTCCCTCGTGGTGGTGCTCAACGCCGGGCGAGTCGCGCGTTCGCCGCGCGCCCGGTCGGCGCACGCACGCGTTCTCATGCCGCTTTCGCCGGAGGAGGCCGCAGCGTGAGCAGCGCCTATCTGCTGATCCCCCTCGGTCTGGTGCTGATGGCCGCCGCCACGGCCGTCCTGTTCTGGGCCGTGAACAGCGGCCAGTTCGACGATCTGGAAGAAGCCGGACGTTCCATCCTGGAATCCGACGACGCACCGTCCGGCGAGCCGGACGCGGCCCCCGATCGCGACCAGAACAGCGCGCCATGCCCGTGATGTTCCTCTTCGCGCTGCGACCGGGTCGCTGTCGATGCCCCCGCGCGCCCGCTATGATTCGGCGATGCAACTCACCTTCTGCGGAGCAGCCCGTCAGGTCACGGGCTCCTGTTTTCTGTTCGAAACGGGCGGCCGGCGCTTTCTCGTCGACTGCGGCATGTTCCAGGGAAGCCGTGAGGCGGCCGCGCTGAACGACGCACCGTTCCAGTTCGATCCCTCCGGCATCGATTTCGTCGTACTGACCCACGCGCACATCGATCACAGCGGCCTGCTGCCGCGGCTCGCCGCAAAGGGCTTCAAGGGACCGATCTACGCGACCGGCGCTACACGCGATCTCGCCGAGGTGATGCTGCCGGACAGCGCGTATCTGCAGGAGACGGAAGCGGAGCGCGCCGCACGCTACGGACGCGAGCTCACTCCGTCCTACACCATGGAAGAAGCGCGGGCCGTGCTGCGCCAGTTCCGCCCCGTCGAGTACGACGCGGAGTTCGAGCCCGTCACCGGCGTGCGCGTGAGACTGCGCGATGCAGGCCACATTCTCGGATCCGCGATCGTCGAGCTGTGGCTCACCGAGCGCGGACACACGGTGAAGGTCGTCGTCTCCGGCGATCTCGGGCAGCCGGGGCGGCCCATCGTGCGCGACCCGACGCCCATCGAGGAAGCCGACGTGCTCCTCGTCGAGTCGACGTACGGCAACCGCAATCACAAGCGGCTGCAGCCGACACTCGAGGAATTCGTGAGCGCGGTGAACAGGACGCTCGAGGAGAAGCGCGGCGTCGTGCTGATTCCCGCCTTCGCGGTGGGCCGGACGCAGGAGGTGCTGTACTACTTCAATCGCCTCGCGCGCGAGGGACGCTTCGGTCCGCTCAACATCTTCGTCGACTCGCCGATGGCGGCGGAAGTCACGCAGATCACCGCGAGACACCTCGCCCTGTTCGACGAGGAGGCGAAGCGGCTCGTCAGGCAGCCGCTTCCCGACGGCACGGCGGTGCGGCTGCGATTCACGGAGACCGTGCAGGACTCGATGGCGCTCAATCGCATCGAATCGGGCGCGGTCATCATCGCCGCGAGCGGCATGTGCGACGGCGGCCGCATCCGGCATCACCTGAGGCAGCGTCTCGCCAATCCCCGCACGACGGTGCTCATCACGGGCTTTCAGGCCGCAGGCACCCTCGGCCGGCGTCTCGTCGACGGCGCACGCACCGTGACGCTCTTCGGTGACGAGATTCCGGTGCGCGCCGAGATCATCACGCTGGGCGGCTTCTCGGCACATGCCGATCAGGCGGCGCTCCTCGACTGGCTCGGCGCGTTCAGAAAACCGCCGCGACAGACCTTTCTCGTGCACGGCGAGGAGGACATCGCCGAAGCGTTCGCATCGACCATCCGCTCGCGCCTCGGCTGGCAGCCGCGCATTCCCGTGCACGGTCAGACGGTGCCGCTGCAGACGTCAAGCGCTTCCAGAGGTCAGGACCGTCCATGAACCAGGTCCCTTCCGAGAGCATTCAGGCGATTCTCGACAGCCCCACGTACCGGCTCGCCGAATACGACGGCCCTTTCATGGAGAGCGACGCCGCGCGTGCCGCGCGCCTCGCGCTCGAATTCATGCGGGTCGACCACTATCTGCGCGAGCATCACATCGACTCGACGGTGGTCGTGTTCGGCGGCGCGCGGGTCCGCTCACCGGAGGCGGCGCGCGCGGCGCTGGAAGCGCTCGAGCGGCAGGCCGGCAAGGGCATGGATCCGCGTGAGTACGAGCAGCGCCTCGCACGCGCGCGGCGCGACGTCGAGCTGAGCCGCTATTATGAAGAGGCGCGCACGCTCGGGCGGATGCTCGGCGAGCACTGCCGCTGCGGCGAGCGCTGCAACCTGGTCGTGGTGACCGGAGGCGGTCCCGGCATCATGGAAGCGGCGAATCGCGGCGCCAGCGAAGCCGGTGCGCCGAGCGTCGGCTTCAACATCCGCCTGCCGACCGAGCAGCTCCCGAATCCCTACATCACGCCGACGCTCGCCTTCCGCTTCCACTACTTCGCGCTGCGCAAGATGCACTTCCTGCTGCGCGCACGGGCGCTCGTCACCTTTCCGGGCGGCTATGGCACGCTCGACGAGCTGTTCGAGTCGCTCAATCTCGTGCTGACGCGGACCATCGACCCCATTCCGATCATCCTGGTCGGCCGCGAGCACTGGCGCCGTGTCATCGACTTCGACTATCTCGTGGAAGGCGGCTTCATCACCGAAGCGGACCGCGATCTCGTGACGGTGGTCGAGACAGGCGCCGAAGCCGCGCGGAAGATCCTAGACTACTACTCCGCCGGCTGAACGCTCTCAGCCCGAGCCGCGCGGGGTGATGCGCGTGCCGTCGGTGACGCGGTCACCGGGATGGAGCACGACCCGCTCTCCGGGCTCGAGGCCCGAGCGCACCTCGGCCACGAGTCCGTTCTGCTGGCCGATCTCCACGGTTCGGAGCTTCGCTCTGCCGTTCTCCGCGACGAACACGGCCCAGGACTCTCCCTGCCTGAAGAGCGCCGAGAGCGGCACGAGCAGCACGTCCTGCGCCTCCCAGAGCACGATGCTCGGCACGACGCGGTAGCCGTGCCCCAGACGTTGCCACCGCTCGCGAGGACTCGTGATGTCGATGATCACGTTGACGCGCTGCTCCTCGATGCCGAGCGCCGAGACCCTCATGAAGCCGAAAGGCTCCACGCGCCGCACCGTGCCCTCGAGCGGTTCCTCGCCGCCCCACCCTTCGATGATCGCGCGCTGACCCGCGCGGACGCGCACCGCATCCTCCGACAGCAGGTCGACGACGATCTCGAGGCGTCGCGGGTCTCCGACCTCGACGAGGAGCTCGCCCGGCGTCACGACGCGCTCGCTGCGGGAATTGATGCGCAGAACCGTGCCCGACACCGGCGAGTACACACGGATGCAGTTGCAATCGCCTTCCGTCGCAGGCGTGCTTCGGCCCGGCGCGATCAGGCGCGCCTTCGCCTGCTCGAGCTCCGACTCGCGCATTCTGAGCGCGGCACGCGCTTCCTCCACCGCGGCGATCGCCGCGCGCGCGCGTCGCTGCGCGGCTTCCCTTTCGTTCTGCGACACGACCTGGCGCTCGGCGAGCGATTCGATGCGCTCGTACTCGGATATCGCGAAGTCGCGCTCGGCCAGCATGCGTTCGAGCTGCGCCTGCGCGTAAGCGCGTGCGGCCGCCGCCGCATCGCGCGCGGCGCGCGCCTCGGCCGCGCTGCGCGGGTCGAGAAACGCGGGGTCGCTCGGCTCGATGCGCGCGATCACGGTGCGCTGCGCCTCGACCGGATCGCCCACCTCGAGCTCGATCCGCCGCATGAGCCCCGCGATCGGTGCGGACACCGCGAACACGTCGCGCACGCGCGTCTCGCCGTCGTCGCTCACCGTGACGAGCAGCGGTCCGCGCTCGACCGTCGCGAGGTCGACGGGCACGGGCTGCGGCCTGAACAGCCAGGCGAGCGCGAGGAGCAGCGCCAGCACGAAGGGCGCCCAGAACGTCAGCCGGCGGCGGATCGTGGCATCCATCGAGTCATTCCCGGGTCTTGAGCACGGCGATGAGGTCCAGCCGGTCGAGGCGGGCCCGCACGATGAGCGCCGATGCGGCAGTCGCCAGCAGCACGACGATCATCGCCCACGCGAAGCTCGAACGGTCGACGACGAACGGAACGCGGAAGAGCTCGGTCTCCATGCCGATGACGGTGATTCGGGCGAGGAGCCAGCCGACAGCGCACCCGAGCGGCAGCGCCGCGAAGGTGAGCAGCCCCGTCTCGCCGAGCAGGATGTACGAGATCTCGCCGCGCGTGAACCCCAGGACGCGGAGCGTCGCGAGCTCCCGTCCGCGCTCGGACACGGCGATGCGTGCCGAGTTGTACGTCACGCCGAAGGCGAGCGTGCCCGCGAAGGCGATGAACAGCGTGACGAAGATCGTCAGCGTCTCGGCCATCGTTTCGTCGAAGGTGCGGATGGCCGCCTCCCTGAGCGTCACCGCGCTGATCCGCGGCAGAGTCTTGAGCGTCCGGAACAGCTCTTCCCTGCGCGCCGGATCGATCCGCAGATGCACCGACGTGACGCTCGGCCGCTCGCGCAGCAGGCGCGAGAGCGCGCCGATCTCCATGTACGCCGGTGAGCCGATGTACGTCTCGAACGTGCCGACTACGGGCACGCGCACCACGGGCCGGCGCCCCTCGAGCACTTCGACGGTGATCTCGTCGCCGATCGACACGTCGAGGATCCTCGCGAGCATCGTCGAGATGACGAGCCCGTCCGGCGGCAGATCCACCGCGCGTCCGCCGGCATCGTACACCCTGCTCAGCAGCTGACGTGCGGGCACGCCCTGCACCGCCTCACGCTGCTCGCGGGCGCCTGCGCGCAGGATCGCGCTCACCGCGCGCGCAGGTTCCGTCGTGAGCACCCCCGGCAGCCGCGCCAGATCGCGCACGACGTCGCTGGAACGCGGCTGCGCGAACGCGACGGTCACGTCCTGCACCTGCGCCTCCCCGAAATACACGTCGATCATGAGATCGACGGCATCGAGCCACTGCGACGACATGACCAGCACCGAGACGGCGAGCCCGATGCCGGCGCTCGTGAGGAACGCACGGCCGGGCCAGCGGAAGATCTGACGCAGGATGATCCGCGTCGGCTGATCGAGAGCGCGCGCACCCGTTGCTCCCACGAGGCTCGTTGCGCTGAAGACCGGCGGCGAAGGAGGACGCATCGATTCCGCGGGCGGGAGCGATGCGGCGTCGCGCACCGAGCCGAGCGCGCCCGCGAGCGTCGCACCCAGGCTCACGAGCGCCGCGATCACGTAGCCACGCGGCCCGGGCTCGTAGAGCAGGAACGGGAAGTGAAAGAACTCCGCGTAGAGCCGCGTCGTGTACAGTCCGAGCCAGGACCCGAGCAGCCAGCCGACGAGGACGCCGATCGCTCCGATCGCGAGCACGAAACGTACGTAGTGCAGTGCCACGTCGCGGTTGCCGTATCCGAACGCCTTGAGGAGACCGATCTCACTGCGCTCGACGGCAACGAGCCGCGCGAGCACCATGTGCGTGAGGAATGCAGCCACCGCAAGGAACACGGTGGGCAGGATCGTCGCGAGCGTGCGCAGCTGCGCGATCTCGTTCGAGAGGAACCAGTGCGACGTCTGATCGGAACGCGCGTAGGCGCCGAATCCGCCATAGGGCGCGAGCAGCTCGTCGAGGCGGTCGATGATCGTCTGCGGATCGGTGCCACGCAGCAGCGAAACGCTCACGTCGTTGAATGCGCCCTCGAGACCATACGCGGCCTGCAGCGCATCACGGTCGAGCCACAGCACGCCGAACAGCCTGTCGTCCGGCATCAGTGCGCCCGGCGCGATCGCGTACACGTACTCCGGCGAGAGCGCCGTGCCCACGATCCGCAGCTCGCGCCAGCGGCCGTCGATGATCGCGCGGAGGCTCCCGCCCGGCACGAGACCGTGCGCCTTCGCGAAAGGCTCCGAGAGCACGACTTCGTCGGTCGCACCGGGCCGCGGCAGACGCCCCTCGCGCACGACGAGCCGGTTGAGCCGTGGCGGCTCGCGCGCAGGCAGCGAAACGAGCTCGCCGGTCACGGGCTCCTCGAAGCCCGGCACATCGAGCACCGCCGGGCGCACGACGCGCGTCTCGACGGCCTGCACCCCTGGAAGGCTGCGGATGCGCTCCGCGAGCCGCTCCGGCGCTCGCTCGACCCGCGCGAAGACGTGCGCGAAGCCGTAGCGGTCGTAGTATGCGACCATCGTGCTCTCGAGCGACTCGACCGTGGTGAGCGCCATGACGAGCATGCCGACGCCCGAGCCCATCACGGCGGCGATGGCGAGCACCTGGCCCCGCAGCCTCCAGAGATCGCGCAGGAGCTTGCGCGTGAGCGCGCGCGTCACCACGTCAGCTCCCGCGCGCGGCGGCGCGTCGCGTTGCGCCGCTCGGATTGAATGAGGCCGTCGCCCATCACGAGCACGCGATCGGCCATGTCGGCGATCACCGCGTTGTGGGTGATGAGGATGGTGGCGGTGCCGAGCTCCGCGTGGATCCGCTCGATCGCCTCGAGCACCAGCACGCCGGTCCGGCTGTCGAGCGCGCCGGTGGGCTCGTCGCACAGCAGAATCTCGGGACGTTTGGCGATCGCGCGCGCGATCGCGACCCTCTGCTGCTCGCCGCCCGAAAGCTGCGCCGGGAAGTGATGCAGGCGCTCGCCGAGTCCGACGAGCCGCAGCGCTTCCTCGGGCGGCATCGGCCGACGCGCAATCTCGGTGACGAGCTGCACGTTCTCGACCGCCGTGAGGCTCGGGATCAGGTTGTAGAACTGGAACACGAAGCCCACGTGGTCGCGCCGGTAGCGCGTGAGCGCGCGGTCGTCGCTTCGCGTGAGCTCCCGATCGCGGAACCACAACTCCCCGCCGGTCGGGGTGTCGAGGCCGCCGAGGATGTTGAGCAGGGTCGACTTGCCGCTTCCCGACGGACCGAGCAGAACGACGAGCTCGCGCGGCATGAGATCGAGGTCGACACCGCGCAGCGCGTGGACCTCGACCTCACCCGTCCGGTAGACCTTCTTCAGGCCCCGTGCGCGCAGCGTCGGCAGGTCGGATTCTCGAGCCACTCGTGTCCGCACCGGTTCGCGCCGCTTCGCGCGGCGTCCGGCATTCTACGGTACACGCGGTGTGTTTCCTCCGCGTACGCAGTATCCGAGGCGATCGCGTCGTCGCCTCCGGAATCTCCGCAGGGCTCCTTACGAGACGCTCTGCGGCGGGAAGTCGGCGAGAATCCGGCGCACGGCTTCTTCGATGAGCGCCGCGGCCTGCTCTGCGTCGCTCTCGCGGACACGGCGCGTGGCCCAGCCGTGCCAGACCGGCTGGCGCGATTTGCCGTCGAAGATGTCGATGGCGAGCGTGCCTTCCGTGTACGTATCGACGTCGACGTCGGAGCCGAAATACGGTCCACCCCAGCGCCAGCGGCCGCGATAAGGCACGGGATAGGAGTCGGCGTCGATGCGATCCCGGGCGCCGACCGTATAGGCGACGACGAAATCCGCCGCCGCGCGATCGTGCGTGAGCTCGAAGCCCTTCGCACGAAGCTCCTTTTCGATCGCCTCGACGATGCGCCTCCGGTTGAGAGGACTCACTCGGACATCACTTCCGCTGGGCGCGACCATGGGATCGTCGTCGATCCACGCGAACGTCCGATAACCCGAGAAGTCGTGCGACCGGTCGAAATCGGAACGCGCGCGGATCGTCGTGGCGCAGGCGCCCGCCAGCGAGAGCAGGAACATGCAGATCGCCAGGCCGACGTTCGATCCGGAGAGACTTCGCTTCATGTGCCCACCTGCTTCGCATCGGCGTCGGTTCCGCCTTCTGCGCGTGCGGCGAGATCCGGCGTCTTCACGAGCACGAAATCGCAGTCGAGCGTTTCGAGCAGACGCCCGGTGAGCGTACCCACGAGCGCCGCGGGCGTCTTGCGATGCGTGAGCGCACCCATGACGAAGAGGTCGTAGCGTCCCGCGGCGAACCGCGGCAGTGTCTGTGCGGGTTCGCCCGGAATCACGTGCACCTGATCGGGCCGCACGCCCGCCTGCCGCGCATGCCGCTCGAGCCTCGAGCGGCACGTCTCGATGTGCCGCTCTGCCGCATCGCCGGTCTGCTCACCGCAGCCGAAGAGAATCTCGAGCGTCCCGCCGCAACCCGATGCGAATGACTTCGCCGTGCGCAGGACCTCGCGAACCACGGCCGGACTCTCCTCGCCGGAGATGTCCACCGCAGCACCGATGCGCGGCGGAACCCGCCACGTCCGGCCGCGCGTCAGCATGAGCGGAACGGGGCACGCGCGCACCAGATCCCAGTCGGTGATGTGCGGGGCGCCTCCTGCGCCCTCGGGGTCGACGCCTCTCAGAACGAGATCCGGATGACTGTTCTGCACCTTTCCGACGATTCCTTCGTACAGCGGACTTTCGCAGACCGCGTCGACGGTGACGTCCCGCACCGTGGAGCCGAGCGGTTTCCTGAGCGCCTCGAGAAAACGGCGCGCGTCCGCGATGCAGCTCCTCTTCGCCTCTTCCGCGGCCTGCTCGACGTACTCGCGCTTGAGCGCATAGGCGCGCTCCGCATCGCACAGGAAGAGCTCCAGCCGTGAGTCGAAGCGACGCGCCAGATCGGCCGCCTTCGCCACCGTCCGCTGCGCCATCGAGTTGCGATCGACGACGACGAGTATGGAATCGATGCGCTCCATGCACCGCCTCCGCAGCAAGTTGTGTTCCGTATGCCCTGACGCGATGCGCGTGCGATCCGCGACGCGTCAGGGTCCCGTACCGTGTCAGGGACCCGCGATCTGCCGCGAGAGATAGTCGGCCACTCCCACGAGATCCTGCACTTCGAGCTCTCCGAGGAGACGCACGTGCTCCTGCGGCATGTTGGGCCTGCGCCCCTGTGCCGCATCGTTCATCTGCCGCAGCAGATACTCGTAGTGCTGAGCGGCGAGCCGCGGCACGCCTTCGGCAGCGTCGCCCTGTCCCGTCGCGCCGTGACACGACTCGCAGAGGCGGAAGTACACGCTGGCGCCGTGCCGCACCTGCATCCCGTCACCCACGGTTCCCGGACCACGCCGCTGCAGACCGCTCAAGTAACCTGCGATGTCCGCAATGTCCTGTGCCGTCTGCAGGCGGTGTCTGTCGGCATTGGCTGCCATGCGGACGTCCGTCCGCTCGCCGTGGCGATAGTCGACGAGCTGCCGCGCGAGGACGGAGAAGTGCTGACCGGCAAGCGCAGGCACGAGGCCATCCTGATTTCCACTCCCCTCCGGACCGTGGCAGCCGGCGCAGGGCGCATAGAGCTCCTCTCCGCGTACGACATCCGGGGTGCTCTGCAGTATCTCGGCGAGCTCGCGCGCGGCAGGCGTCGCGGCTGCCGCGACGAGCGGCATCACAAGGGGCAGCCAGCTGGGGAATGCGCGCCGGGCGCAGGCTGCCACGCGAGCGGAAACGGACGGTGCGTTCGATCTGCGCTTCATGGCGGATCGATCCGGCGAGGCGTCCTCCGGCGCCGATCCCTGACGGATCGACGCCATGCTAGGCTCGCGAAGGACGCTCCGGCAAGCGACGCGGCTGCGATTGCGTGGAGGCACGAGCATCCGATTCCCTGCGCGAATGGCGTCCGGCACGCCGGTCGGTACGCGCTGTGCGTGGCAGGTGCGGTGGTGGCCGCCGTGGCTGGTGACACGCTGAGCGGGCCCCTCGCCGCGCTCGCGGTCGCGGTGCTGCTGCAGTCCGGTGCGGAATCCGGGCGACGCTGTGGTGTCTGCTGCTCGCCTTCGGTACGGCAATCGGTCTGCGGGACGTCTTCACGAGCTGCATGTTCTCCGCGCTCTTCCGCACCATCAGCGTGAGCCCGGGCGGGCTCGGCACCTTCGAAGCGGCTTCGGTCATCATCCTGCGCGGCGCGGGCGTTCCGATCCAGATCGCACTTTCCGCAACGGTCGCGTTCCGGGGGCTGAGCTTCTGGCTGCCGATGCTGCCCGGGCTGTGGTGCGCCCGTCGCGTGACGCGCGGCCGGGGACCTTTCGGCCGCAGGACGTCCGCATGAGGAAACCGGCGGCGGGCGGGATCAGGGATGACGCGGCCGTCGCCAGCGCTGCAGCACGCGATCGATGGCGCCCGCGATGCGCTCGCGCAGCCGTTCGATGCGGCCTCGCCGGTGCCACGTGCGCGGATCGAGCTCCTCGGCCTCGCGGCAGTCGCGCTCGAATGCGTGAGCCGCCAGATTCGCGAACGGGCGGTGCTCGATCTCCTGATTCGCCTCGAGGTTCCACTCGAAACCCCAGCGGTCGAGATTGCTCGAGCCGATCGACACCCAGTCGTCGCAGATGACCATCTTTCCGTGCAGCACGCGCGGCTGGTACTCGAAGATGCGCACCCCGTTGCGCAGGAGCTTCCCGTAGAACCGCCGCGCCGCGCGACGCACGGCCGGATGATCCGTACGCGGCCCGGGCACGAGCACCCTCACGTCGACGCCGCGGTAAGCCGCACGGCGCAGGAGCTTGCGGAAGCGGCGCGACGGCACGAAGTACGCGCTCATCACCCAGGCGCGTTCGCGCGCCGTGCGCAGGCGATGGGCCACGCTGTCGGCGAGCGGTGAGCGGTGCCAGCCGTCACTGAGCACGACGCGTCCGGCAGCACCGTCGGGAAACGCGCGCGCAGAGCGCTGCGGCCAGTCGGGCCGCCCGCCGGCACGCCGCCACACGTCGTCGAACGCACGCTGCCAGTCCTCGACGACCGGACCCTCGATCTCGACCATGAGCTCGCGCCACGTCTCGTCCGGCTGACCGTCGCGGTGGAAGTCGTCGGTGAGTCCCGCGCCGCCGACGAACGCCACCTGGCCGTCGACGAGCAGGAGCTTGCGGTGATCGCGCATCAGGTTCCTGAGGCGCTTGCCGAGTCCGAGCGCGTTGTAGAAGCGAAGCTCGACACCGGATTCGGTGAGACGTGCACGATCGGCGGCGCGAAGCCCGAGCGAACCGAAGCCGTCGAGCACGACCGCCACGCGCACGCCGCGTGACGCCGCGCGCGAGAGCGCATCGACGAAGCGATCCGCGACGCTGCCCGATTCCACGAGGTACATCTCGAGCAGGACGTACTCGCGCGCCGCGTCGATCGCCTCGAGCATGCGCGGAAAGAAGCGCTCTCCGTCCTCGAGCAGGCGGAAGCGGTTACCGTAGCGCCAGGGTGGCTGTCGGGAGCGGTGGATGGACACGCGCACTGACGAGCACCCTCATGTCATGCACCCGGTGTGAGCCATGCTCCCGCGGCGAAGGCGAGCAGCATGAGCGCAAGCCCGGGCCAAAGCGCCCGCGCGTAGTTCCAGCCGCCGGTCGCGAGCGCGAGCAGCGCCTTCGTGAGCGTGTTCGTCGTGAAGGCGAGCAGCACCGCAAGGAGCGCAGCCGGCTCGGAGATACTGCCCGCGGTCAGGAGACCCGCGGCGGAGGCGCTCGCGGAGTGAGTATCGGCGAATCCGGCGAGCGCGATGCCGGAAACGGCACCGCGCGTTCCATAGCGGTCGGCCAGAAAGGCCGCGAGCAGCAGCACGACCGTCACCATGAGCGCGAACGCGAGCGCATGTTTGGGCTCGAACGCACGCCCGGGCAGCGCTTCGACTTCCTGCGACTTCACGGCGGCGAGCCAGGTGAAGAGCGCGCCGTAGGCGATCGCGACGAGACCTGCCATCACCAACGCGGGCGTGAGAAGACCGAGCAGCCGGGGATTCGCGATCGAGAGCACCAGCGCGAGCTGCAGCACCGTGGCGACCGAGGAAAGCGTGGCGCCCGCGATGGCCGCACGCAGCAGCGTGGCGTCGCGTCGGGCGCGGCCGCCGAGCGCGCCGATCGTCGCACTGCTCGAGACGAATCCGCCGAAGAATCCGGCGACGGCGAAGCCCGCGGCAGCTCCCAGTGTACGCAGCGCCACGTAACCGGCGGCGTTGATGAGCAGCACCACGACCGTCAGCCGCCACACGACCTGCGGATTGACGACACCGTAGGGATCGATCGCGCGGTCGGGAAGGAGCGGCAGCACGATGAGGGCCGCGGCCGCGAGCAGAATGCCGTCGAGCACCTCGCGATCCGACAGCCGCCTCCTCACGACGTCGTGGATCCAGGAACGCGAGGCGAGCAGCAGCGCGACGAGCACGCCGAGCCCGGCGGCGAGCTGCGGCTGCTTCGTGGCGAGCACGCCGATCGCGAACGTGAGAACGAGCGCCACCTCCGTCGTGAGCCCCGGATCCTGGACGCTCACACGCACGTACGCGGCAGTCGCGAGCAGCGCGACGGCGGCCGCCAGCACGGCGAGCAGCGGCACGGAAGCGATCGTGCCTGCCGTGGCGCCGAGCACGGCGACGAGCGCGAACGTGCGTACGCCGGCCGGCGTGTGCGGCGCGCTCGCCCCGGCGCTGCGCTCGCGCTCGACGCCGATGAGGAGCCCGACGCCCAGCGCGACGATGAAACCGCCGAGCGGCCCTTCGAGCAGATCCCCCCCGATCTCCATTGCCCGTCAGGAGCTCACAGGACGAGGGATTCAGGATTCGCGGCCGACATGCCGGTTGAGTCTCCGTTCACCGCCTGCCCTCCGCGGCGGCGATCGTCGCGTCGCGCGCCGTCGCAGGCACGAGCCGCGAAAGGTAGTCGGAAACCCCGGCCAGATCGGCGAGCTCCAGATCCTCGAGCAGCCGCACGTGCCGGCGGCCCATGTTCGGCCGGCGCCCTTCGACGGCATCGTGCAGCTGACGCAGCAGGTATTCGTAGTACTGACCGGCGAGCTGCGGCACGAACTGCTGCGGATCGCCCTCGCCGACCGGTCCGTGGCACGACTCACACAGACGGAAGTACACCTTCGCGCCGTGCGCGAGGTACTCGCCCGTTCCGATGCCGACCTGCCATCCTCGCGGCAGACCGCTCGCGTACTTCGCCACGTCGGCGATCGCCTGCGGGCTCGTGAGGTGATGCTCGTCGGCGAAGTGCTCCATGCGCACGTCCCAGCGCCGCTTGTGCCGGTAGTCGACGAGCTGCTTCACGAGCACCCGGAAGTGCTGACCGGCAATCACCGGCACGGCGCCGCTGCGGGCGCCGTTGCCGTCGGCGCCATGGCACACGGCGCAGTTCGCGAAGAGCTGCGCGCCACGTGAGGCATCGGGTGTCGCGCGCAGGGCCGCACGCAGCTCCTGAGCCGCGCTCGCCTCGGCAGCCGCTGCGGGCACAGGCAGCGTCACGACCGCAGCGAGCATCACGAGCAGTGATCCGATCCGCATCCCCTTCGACTCCATGGCGGCGGTCCGACGGCCGCCCGCGCGGCATTCTGCCCCGCCGGGCGGCGACTGGCCACAAAGCGGAACGAACGCCTCGAGGCGGCCATGTGAACCGTCGTACCGCCCGTGCGCGTCGCCGCTTCCAGCACACGCACGATTCACAGCAGCTGTGAGCCTGTCATAAGGTTGCAGTCGTCATGGAGGACTTCGTACGGCCAGGCTCCATCGTGAGACGCATCTGGAGCGACGCGGACTGCGTGCTGTTCGTCTTCGCGGGCTCGGCTGCCGAGTTCGCATTGAGCCGCGCGGTCGACTGGCTCTTCGTCACGGGCCGGCTGCCGAGCGATCCCATCGGCCGCTTCTTCTCGACGGCCGCGTACGCTCAGCGCATCGTGCTCGGCGACGCGACAGAAGCCGGGTGCGCCATCGACGAGATACGCCGGGCGCACCAGGCAGTCGAGCGCCTGCGGGGCGAGCGGATTCCCGACTGGGCGCATCGCGACGTGCTGTACATGCTCGTCGATTACTCCGCGCGCGCGTTCGAGCGGCTGCACCGACCGCTCCGGCCAGTCGAACGCGAGGGGATGTACGCGACGTTCCGCCGCTTCGGCGAAGCGCTCGAGATTCCCGGACTGCCGGCCGACTACGAGGCGTGGGAGCAGGACCGGTCCCGGAGCCTGGAACGGCATCTCGAATACAGCCCTCTCACGCGGCGCCTGTATGCCGCGTACCGCCGCCAGCTCGGTACCTGGCGTTATCTCCTGCTCCTGCAGCTCCAGGCCGCCATCGTGCCCGAGCACGTGAGCCGGTTGCTCGGTCTGGCGCCGGCCGCTCTCGCCGCCCCGCTCCTTCCGGTCTACGCGGGACTGCGCCGCACGCCTGCACGCACCCTCGTCCATCGGGCGCTCATACCGCCCGAGCATCTCGCGGCCGTTTCCCGTCTCGACCGACCGGCCGCGGGCTGATAGCCTGCGCGCCCCTGAACGTCCGCGCTCGATTCTGACGGGGGGAGGCGCCGATGCCCTGGAAACGCCGCGAGTTCCGCGGTCTCACGTTCGCTCGTGCACTGAACGTCGCCGACATGCGCGAGCTTGCGAGGCGGCGCCTTCCGGGTTTCGTGTTCGAGTACATCGAAGGCGGCGCGGAGGACGAGCACACCCTGCGCGGGAACCGGCGCGCATTCGAGGCGCTGCGCTTCGTGCCGAACACGCTCGTCGACACGACCGGAAGACATCAGCGTATTCAGCTCTTCGGCCGCGAATCGCCCTCGCCGCTCATCATCGCACCGACGGGCATGAACGGCATGGTGTGCCCTCGCGCGGACGTCCTCCTCGCACGCGCGGCAGCGAGCGCCGGCATTCCCTTCTGCCTCAGCACCGTCTCGACGACGCGGCTCGAGGAAGTTGCGCAGGAAGCCGGCGGGCGGCTGTGGATGCAGCTCTACGTGATGCGCAATCGCAAGGTCGCCGAGGACATCGTGACCCGTGCACATCGCGCGGGTTACGAAGCGCTCGTGTTCACGACCGACGCGAACGTGTTCGGCATGCGCGAATGGGACCGGCGCAGTTATCGAGCGCCCGGCAGGCCGACGCTGCGGACGATGCTCGACATCCTGCGTCATCCACGATGGATGTATCAGGTAATCCTGCGCCACGGCGTGCCGCGCTTCGTGAACTTCGAATCCTTTCTCCCGCCCGGTGCGGGCAGCGCCGTGGGCGGCAGCACGGTGATTCCCACCCTCTTCGCCCCCGAGATCACCTGGAACGACATCGCCTGGCTGCGCGGCATGTGGGATCGTCCGCTGCTCGTGAAGGGGGTGCTGAGCGCAGCGGACGCCGTACGTGCAGCCGAAGTCGGCTGTGACGGCATCGTGCTCTCGAACCACGGGGGCCGTCAGCTCGACTGCTGCGTCTCGCCGATGGACGTGCTTCCCGAAGTCGTGGCGGCTGTCGGCGGGCGGCTCACCATCATCGTCGACAGCGGCTTCCGGCGCGGCACCGACGTGGTCAAGGCGCTTGCGCTGGGTGCCGATGCCGTGATGATCGGACGCGCCACGCTCTACGGGCTCGCGGCAGCCGGTGAGCGCGGCGCGAGGCGTACGCTCGAGATGCTGATGGGCGAGATCGACCGCACGCTCGGCCACCTCGGCTGCCGCTCGGTCGCCGACCTCGGGCCGCATCTGCTGCGGCGGGTCCCGGTCCCTGCGGAGGAGTCACGATGATCGACGTCTATTTCTGGCCGACGGGCAACGGCAGGAAGATCACCATCATGCTCGAGGAGTGCGGCCTCGCCTACAGGGTCGTGCCCGTGAACATCTTCAAGGGCGATCAGTTCAGGCCGGAGTACGAAGCCATCAACCCGAACAACAAGATGCCCGCGATCGTGGACCACGACGTCGAAGGCGAACCGATCGTCGTCTTCGAGTCGGGCGCGATCCTGCAGTACCTCGCCGAGAAGACCGGCAAGCTCCTGCCCCGCGACACGCGCGGCAAATACCGGGTGCTGCAGTGGGTCTACTGGCAGGTCGCCGGGCTCGGACCGATGGCGGGACAGGCGCATCACTTCCTGCGCTACGCGCCGCAGAAGGTGGAGTACGCGATGCACCGCTATCGCACCGAGGTCACGCGACTCTACAAGGTGATGGACAGGCAGCTCGGCAGGTACGAGTACCTCGCCGGCGACTACTCGATCGCCGACATCGCAGCCTGGCCGTGGGTCGTGCGCTACGAGTGGCAGGGACAGGATCTCAACGACTTCCCGAACGTGAAGCGCTGGTTCGAGGCGGTAGGTTCGCGGCCCGCCGTTCAGCGCGGGGCGAGTGTCGGCAACGACTGGGCGAGCGACAGCACGGTGATGTCGGACGAGGACCGGAAGCGGCTCTTCAACCTGCGCGACGAGGACCTCGCACCGCCCGCCCGGTGACGGGCTGCACGGAATCGGTGCAAACGGTTCCGTGAAACGTCCGCCGCCCTGGTACACGCTCACCTGCAATATGTGAAAACGGGCCCGGTGGTGGAAAGCGCGGAACGAATCGGTGGATTCCTGTCCCGAGTGCGATTAGTTTGGCAGCCGCATGCGGTCATACGATCCCGGAAGGTCTCTCGTCCCAGCGCCGCGAGCGGTGTCGGCATGGATGCACGGCGACTGAGTTCCAACACCGATCCGTCCTCCTCCCGGCTGCGGCGCCGAGCGGGCTCTGCAGCATTCGCGGCCGTTCTGCTGCTGTCGGTGAGCTTTCCGGTGCAGGCCGCAGAGGGCGACGCGCCGGGAGAGCATCCGGCCAAGGCGCTCGTCGAACAGAGCGCTGCCGCGGTTCGCACCAATCCCGAGGACAGCCGACGCAGCGCGGAAGCCGCTCTCGCGCTCCTGCGCCGGATGCCCGACCCGGACCTCGAGATCCGCGCGCGCCTCCTCCTCTGTGAATACCTTGCGGAGCGCGACCTGGCGGCAGCCGCCGCCCAGGCCGACGCCGCTGCCGCCCTCCTCTCTCAGGCGCGGCGTCCCGGGCTGCGGGCGGGCGTGCTGGTGTGTCGCGGCGAGCTGCGCGAGAACGAAGGTGACAGCGTCGGGGCGCGCAGGCTCTACGACGAGGCGGTACGCATCGCCACCGAGACTCAGGACGAGGAGATGCTCGCGAGCGCGCTCTTCTCCCGCGCCTATGTGGTCGGCATCCGCGGCGAGTACGCGGCCGGACTCTCGGATCTGCGCCAGGCCCAGGCGCTCTTCGAGAAGATCGGCATGCCGCACCATGCCCTCACGACGCTGAACGGCATCGCAACCCTCTACAACCGCATGGGCGAGTACGGCCAGGCGCGGGACATCTACCGTCGCGCGCTCGAGCAGCAGCGCGCGGCCGGCATGCTGCGCGAACAGGTGGTGACCGCGCACAACCTGGGCCGGGCGCACGAGAACCTGAAGGAATGGGATCAGGCTCGCGAGGCGTTCGGCATCACGCTCGCCCTGAGCCGCGAGCTCGGGTACGCGAGAGGCGAGGCCTACGCGCTGCGCGGTCTCGCGGCGGTCGCCAACGCCACGGGAGATCCGGAAGGAGCACTGCAGGCGCTCGAGCGGGCAGCGGAGCTGCAGAGTCACACGCCCGACATGCGACTCAAGGCGCAGATCCTGCTCGCAAGAGGCATCGCGCTGCATCAGCTCGCCCGCCTGCGTGAAAGCGCGGCGGCGCTCGAGGAAGCGGTCCAGATCTTCCGGACCGCCGAATCGCTGCACGAGCTTGCTGCGAGCATCGCGGCGCTCGCGGCCGTGCAGGCGGATCTCGGCTACTGGCGGGCCGCCTTCCAGAGTCTCGCCGAGGCGAAGGAGGTCTCCGAGCGTCTGCTCCGGAACCAGATCGACCAGCGCTTCGCGACGCTCAAGATCGAATTCGACACCGCGGCCAAGGAGCAGGAGAACGCCCTGCTCATGCGCGAGAACGAAGCCAATGCCCGCGCGCTCGCTCAGAGCAGCCGGCTCCGGAGCCTCCAGGCGACGGTCATCGCACTGACCGCGGTCGTGGCGCTGCTCCTTGCCTGGGTCGCGCTCCATCAGCGCAACAGCAATCTGCGCATGCGCGAGCTGGCGATGACGGACGAGCTGACCGGCGTGCCGAACCGCCGCGCCGTGCTCGGCCGGCTCGAGCCGATGCTTCAGAGGCGCGAGGGCGAGCCGCTTTCGATCCTCATCATCGACATCGACCACTTCAAGCGCATCAACGATCACCACGGCCATCCCGCGGGCGACGAAGTGCTGAGGGTCGTCGCGGCGCAGCTTCGAGAGGCGGTGAGCGAGCCCGCGTTCTTCGGCCGTCTCGGCGGCGAGGAATTCCTCGTCGTGCTGCCGGGCACGCGACTCGTGGAGGCGCGTCGCACGGCCGAGGAGTTCCGTCAGCGCATCTCCGCCATCGACACGTCGCGCTGGTTCGCGAATGGCCGGAAGATCACGGCGAGCATCGGCGTGACGGCCTCGTCCGAGCGAGGCGACACGCTGAGCACTCTGCTGCGCCGGGCGGACGAAGCGCTCTACTGCGCAAAGCGTTCGGGCCGCGACTGCGTCCGCGTCGAGCCTCCCGAACGATCCGCACCTGCAGCCGAGGAACCCACGGCTCAGGTGAACATCGACCTGGCGCATCAGTAAGGGCGGTTGTACCGTAGGGTCGATCTGGCCCGCGGGCGGAGGCCCGCGTGAGTCGAGCCTCTACCCGGGGAACGGAGAGTCCGATGACCCTTTCACGACGCGCAGGGCTTCCGCTGGGACTGGTCGCGGTGGGCATGCACGCTGCGATCGCCGGGGAAAGCGGAACGGCCGACGGAGCCGGCCAGACGACCGCTGCGCGCACCACCGTTCCCGTCGTGTGCTTCAGAGTGTCGGGGATCTGTGTCGGTGCGGAACCCGCTGCCGCCACGACAGCTCGCTCTGAGCCCGGGGCAGCGGATTCGACGGCTTCTCCGTCGCCGGTTCAGCAGTCGCTCGATCTCAGTGCACCGGCCGTCACCCGGGTGATCCCGCAATCCGAGATCGATGCGCTGTTCGCGGAGAGCTTCGCGGCAGAAGAAGCCGCATTCGAGCCGCCGCCGACGGTCAAGGTGGAGTCCACGCGCCCCGCGCCCGAGGTACCGTCCGGTATCGGCGCATTGTTCTGGGCCATCCGCCATCCCTCGCAGGCATGGCGCGTGCTGTTTCCTGCACCGTCACGCTGAATGGCAGGTCGCCCGTCGAGGTGTCGGGTGACGTTGCCTGCGAACATCCTTCGGTCGAGGCCCCGTCGTCGTTGAAGGCGTTCATCGGTATGATGGCTCGTGCCGAATGACTCGGCGGCAGTGAACGCGGTCTCCACCCATGGCTGAGACGACTCGTTGGGCATTCCCTGAACAGCTCCAGCCTCGACCGAATCAGTTCGGATTCGATCTGGACGCCGCGCTTCGCTCCGTCGTGCTCGTGCACGCCGAGGTCCCCGAGGACGCGTTCACGGCGTCGGTTCTCGGTACCGAAAGAGTGGGAAGCGGTGTCGTCATCGGTGACGACGGCCTCGTGCTCACCATCGGCTACCTCATCACCGAGGCACAGACCATCTGGCTGACGACGATCGACGGCACCGTCGCGCCCGGCTATCCCCTCGCTTACGACCAGACGACGGGCTTCGGGCTCGTGATGCCGCTCGAGCGCCTTTCGGTACCCGCGCTCCCGCGCGGCTCCACGCGCACGCTCGAGACGGGCGCGGACGTCATCGTCATCGGACATGGAGGCCGCGAGCACTCGCTCACCGCGCGCGTCATCGCGAAGCGCGAGTTCGCGGGCTACTGGGAATATCTGCTCGACGAGGCGATCTTCGCCGCGCCCGCGCATCCGCAATGGGGCGGCACGGCTCTCGTCGACACGGCGGGGCTACTTCTCGGCATCGGCTCCCTGCTCGTGCAGGAAATGGAGCGCGAGTCGCAGCTCGACGCGAACATGTTCGTGCCGATCGACCTGCTCGAGCCGATTCTCGACGACATGATCCGGTTCGGCCGTCCCTCCGGAGCTCCGCGGCCGTGGCTCGGTGTCTACACCGCCGAGGCGGAAGGACACCTGATCGTCGGCGGCGTCGCTCCCGGCAGCCCGGCTCAGCACGCGGGCCTGCGTCTCGGCGATCTCGTGATCGAGGTTTCAGGGCAGCGCGTGGATTCGCTCGCCGCGATGTACCGGGCGCTCTGGAGCACCGGCACGGCGGGTGTCGAAGTGCCGCTCACCATCGCGCGCGGCGGCGAGCTCGTCGAGCTGCGCGTCCGCTCGGCGGACCGCAACGAGTACCTCAAGAAACCGCGGCATCACTGAAGGCGAGCCTCACGCGGCGCCGGAGCACCGCGCGGGCACGACCGACGCTCACTGCGGCGCGTTTCCGGCCTTCCACTTGATGCTGCAGCCGACGCTCGGATGCTGAGGAGACGGCGGCGCTCTTCCCTCGAGGACGGCATCGACCGCGGTCCGCAGATCACGTCCCGTCACGGGCGTGCCGCTGCCGGGACGGCTGTCGTCGAACTGCCCGTGGTACACGAGGCGCCGGTCGCGGTCGAAGAGGTACAGATCCGGCGTGCAGACCGCGTCGTAGGCGCGCGCGACGGACTGATCGGCGTCGTAGAGATACGGGAACGTGAAACCGCGCTCTTTCGCGATCCGCGCCATCTCCTGCGGAGAGTCGGCGGGATACTGCTCCACGTCGTTCGAGCTGATCGCGACGACCGCAAGTCCCCGGTCGCGATACTCGCGCGCGAAGGCGACGAAGCCGTCGAGGATGTGCTTCACGTAGGGACAGTGATTGCAGATGAACGCAACGAGCAGCGCGGGGCTGCCGGCGAAATCCTCGAGCGTGACCGTACGGCCCGACACGGTATCGGGCAGCGAGAACGCGGGTGCGGCCATGCCGAGATCGAGCGCGCGGGATTGAACGGGTGCCACGATTACCTCCGTGAGTCGACCTGCGTTCATACTAGCTCCAATTGCAGGCAAAGCTTCAGCAGCGTGTGGAGAACCCTCGAATGACTCGCCCGCATCCGATCCGCCTCAGTGTCAACGTGAACAAGGTCGCCACCCTGCGCAATTCGCGGGGCGGTGCCGTTCCGGACGTGGTCGAGGCGGCGCGCGTATGCGTGGCGGCGGGCGCCGGCGGAATCACTGTGCATCCCCGGGCGGATGAGCGGCATATCCGTCCCGACGACGTGCGCGCGCTCAAGGCCGCGTTCGCCGACCGATGGGGCCCGGCGCTCGAGTTCAACATCGAAGGCGATCCGCGACCGGACTGGCTCGACCTCGTGTGCGAGGTGCGCCCCCAGCAGGCGACGCTGGTGCCGGTGCAGCCCGGCGAGATCACGAGCCACATGGGCTGGTCCCCGCGCTCCGATGCCGCGCTCGTCGAGGAAGCCGTTGCGAGGCTCAAGCAGGCCGGATGCCGCGTGAGCCTCTTCGTGGATCCCGATCCGTCCGCCATCGAGTGGTGCGCGAAGCGCGGGGCGGACCGGGTCGAGCTCTACACCGAGCCCTATGCGCGCGCCTTCGCGCGCGGCGGCACCGAAGCGCAGCAGAGCTTCGAGCGCTACGCGCAGGCGGCGCGCTTCGCACACTCACTGGGTCTCGGCGTGAACGCCGGTCACGACCTCGACCGCGACAATCTGCGGCTCTTCCGACGGCTGCCGCACCTTGCGGAGGTCTCGATCGGTCACGCGCTCATCAGCGATGCTCTGTTCCTCGGTCTCGAGGCGACCGTGCGCGCGTATCTGGCGGCACTCCATGAAGAGGGTACCGGCTGAGCGTGCGGGAGCATCGCGGCACGGGTACCGGGTTTGCTGGAGACGGTTCATGTGTGCGCGGCGATCCGTCTCCCTGCTGCTCCTGATCTCGCTTTTCCATGCAGGCTTCCTGCGCGCCGAACCTCCGCCGCATCACAGGTTCCACATCGAAGGCAGCGGCACGACGACCGTGGTCTTCGAGGCCGGCCTCGGCGATACGCTCGAAGTATGGAGTGCCGTCCAGCCGCTCGTCGCCATGCGCTGCGCGCGCACTTTCTCGTACAACCGCGCCGGGTATCCCGGCAGCGATCCGGCCTCCGGACGGCGCGACGCCGAGCACATCGTCGAAGAGCTGCGGATGGAGCTGCGGCGCCAGGGTCTCACGCCGCCGTACATCCTCGTCGGGCATTCGCTCGGCGGTCTCTACATGCAGTACTTCGCGCGGAACTTCCCGCAGGAGGTGAGCGGCCTGGTGCTCGTCGACTCCACGCACTGGAACGAGCTGCTGCCGCTCGAGGACGGTGCGCTGCGCACGCGCGAAGGTTCGACGGCCATGAGCGATCCCCTCCAGCGGCGGCGCGTGGTGCTCTTCATGACGTGGATCGTGCGGCGGGAGATCCAGGACAGCGCGCTCGCGGGTGAGCAGGTGAGGAACAGTCCGTACGTTCCCGGGTTGCCGACCGTCGTGCTCTCGAGCACCCGTGCGGCGCTGGAAGAGACGCCCGCGACGCGCGCGCGCGCCGCGCGGCGCCAGGATGAGATCGCCGCCGACTTTCCGGCTTCACGCCACATACGCGTGGTCGGCGCGGGGCATTACATCCAGCGCGACCAGCCGCGTGTCGTCGTCGAGGCCGTGCGCCGCCTCGCAGGCTGCGAGACCGATGCTGCGACCCTTCGCGACTCTTCCGGGGACGGCGAGCAGGCGCCGTAGCGTCGTCTCTCAGTCGAACCTGGCGCTTTCGCGGCCGGTGGTGCTCTCGAGCCCCTGCACCGTGTCGAGGTGCATCACGCCCGTGAAGTCCGCGTTGTCGATCTCGGCGCCGTCGAGCCGTGTCCCCTCCAGCTTCGCTCCCGCGAGATTCGCACCGACGAGCTTCGCGTAGGAGAGATCGGCACGCGTGAGGTCCGCACCCTGCAGGTCGGCGTAACTCAGGTCCGCGCGCGAGAGATCCGCGTCGACGAGAATTGCATTCCTGAGCCGGGCCCGCGTGAGGATCAGCCGGATCTGACCCATCGGCTGGTTGCGCATGTCCGCACCGCCCCGCACCTGCGAGAGATCCGCGCGCTCGAGATTTGCGCCGGGCATGAGCGCCATCAGACGCGCGCCGCGCAGGTCCGCGCCGTTGAGATCCGCTTCCTGGAGCTGAGTCCCGAAGAGACTCGCTTCGCGCAGATCGGCCTGCGCGAGGCGCGCACCGCCCATCAGCGCGGCATCGAGCTTCGAGCCGCGCAGCTTCGCTCCGCTCAGGTCGGCGCGCTTGAGCTCCGCGCCGAAGAGCGTCGTGCCGCTCAGATCGAGGCGCGTCAGATCCGCGCCCGGCGCCTCGATGTCGGTGAGATCCTTCGAACCCGCCGCGAGACGCGCGGCGATCTGTTCACGGGTGAGCGTTTCGGCGAGTGCGTCCGTGGCGAGCGCGAGCAGTGCCACGCCGAGCCAAGCCTGCCGGCCAAGTGTTCCGTTCATCCCTGATCCTCCCGGACGACGCGGAAGCCGCCTTCCGGGGCATTGTACGCGCGCACAAGAAAAGGCCGGGCAGCGACTTTCCCGCTGCCCGGCCTTTCAGCCGTTGCGATCAGGCCGAACGGAGCTCCGCCGGATCGATCGGGAGCTTCCGCACGCGCTTGCCGGTGGCGGCAAAGATCGCGTTGCACAGCGCCGGAACCGCAGGCGGCAGCGCCGGTTCGCCGAGACCCGTCGGCGGGTTCGGCGTGATGCGGAAGTGCACCTCGACGGGCGGCGCCTGGTTCATGCGCAGCAGCGGGAAGTCGTGGAAGTTGGACTGCACGACGCGCCCGCGCTCGATCGTGATGGCCTGGCCGAGCGCCTCGCTGATGCCGTCGAGCGCCGCGCCCTGCACCTGATTGATGCCGCCGGCCGGGTTGATGATGTGCGAGCCGACATCGCCGGCCACCCACACCTTGTCCACCTTCACGAAGCCGGTCTTCGGGTTGACCGTGGCCTGCACGACCTCGGCGAAATAGCCGAGGTGCGAGTAGTAGAAGGCGATGCCCTTGCCGGTGCCCTTCGGCAGCGACTTGCGGTTCGCCCAGTCCGACTTCTCCGCCACGAGCTCCAGCACGCCGCGCATGCGGCCGGTATCGAAGCCGGGCACCGGCATGAAGCGGTTGGCACCCTCCGGCGGCGGGATCACGCGCGGCTCACCGGCGAGCTCCAGCAGGAACTCGAGCGGATCCCTGCCCGCCGCATGAGCCAGCTCGTCGAAGAACGACTGGAACGCGAACGCCAGCGCGTTGCTCGCGGGCGCGCGCAGCGGTCCCGTCGGCAGATTGAGCGGCATCAGCGACGCAACGAACTCGACGTTCGGAATCAGGCGCGCCGGCTGCTCGGTCGCCGTGATGTTCGCGCTGTTCGCGAAGTCGCCGTCCGCTCCCGAGAAGGAGACGAAGTGATCGCGGAAGCCGACGAGCTTGCCGTTCGCGTCGAGCCCCGCCTTGAAGTGGTGGAAGCCACCCGGACGGAAGAAGCCGTGCTGGATGTCCTGCTGACGGGTCCAGATCAGCTTGACGGGCTCGCCCGCTTCCCTGGCGATCCAGGCCGCCTCGACCATGTAGTCGTTGCTCAGACGACGACCGAAACCGCCGCCGCAGCGGACCATGTGCACCGTGACGTCGGACTCGTCGACACCCAGGGTCTTCGCGACCAGCGTCCGGCCGTTGGCGGGGAACTGCGTCGGCGCCCAGATCTCGACCTTCCCGTCACGGACCTGCGCCGTGCAGTTCTGCGGCTCCATCGGCGCATGCGCGATGAACGGATATGAATAGGTCGCCTCGAGCACCTTCGCCGCACTCGCGAGCGCGGCATCGACGTCGCCTTCCTTGTGAACGGTCTTCTGCGGGGCCTCCCTGAAGAGCTCCGCCGCGCGCTTCTCGAAGGCCGCGGTGCTCTGATTGACCGCCTCGCCCTCGTCCCACTTGACCTTCAGCTTCTGGAGCGCCTTGTTCGCCGCCCACCAGCTGTCGGCGACGATGGCGACGCCTTCCTGCAGGCGGTCGACGTTCGTGATTCCGTGTGCGGCCGCGTCGTTCGCCCGGACGATGAACGCCTTGCGGACGCCCGGCAGCGACTGAATCTCGTCGAGATTGGCGCTCACCACCTTGCCGCCGAACACCGGGCACTTCTGGAACACGGCGTACCGCATGCCGGGCACCGTGACGTCGATGCCGAACATCGGCTTGCCCTGGACGATCGCCGGGCTGTCCACGCCACCGGTGAACTTGCCGATGATCCTGAAGTCCTTCGGATCCTTGAGCGATACGGTGCGGAGGTCGGGCACCGGGAGCTTCGCCGCGCGCGCCGCAAGCTCACCGTACTTGAGCGTGCGGCCCGTGGGCTTGTGACGTACGACGCCCGCGGACGTCTCGCACTCGGACGGCGATACGCCCCAGGTCTGAGCCGCGGCAGTGACCAGCATCTGGCGTCCGGCTGCGCCTGCGCGCCGCAGCGGATCCCAGTTCATCGGCGTCGAGAAGCTGCCGCCCGCGAACTGCGGGCCGTACTTCTGCATGTCGACGGGAGCCATCTCGACGCGCACGTTCTTCCAGTCGACGTCGAGTTCCTCGGCGATGAGCATCGGCAGCGTGGTCTTCGTGCCCTGGCCCATCTCGGGGTTCTTCGCCGCGATGGTGACGATGCCGTCGGGCGCGATGCGGATGTAGGCGTTGAGCTCTGCGCCGGGACCCGACTTGCTCGGAACCGCGAATGCGGTGCCGGGCACGGTGAGATGCAGCATGAGCCCGCCGCCTGCGGCAGCGCTGGCCGCGAGGAACGCACGGCGCGAAACGGTGTTGCCGGCCGCCGTGTCCGGAGCCGACTCGAGAAGAGCATGTTCGCGGGTCATGTTCAGGTCTCCGTCGGTTCGCTGTGGGCGATGCCCGCCGCGTGCTTGATGGCGGCGCGGATGCGCGTGTAGGTGGCGCAGCGGCACAGGTTGCCCGACATGGCGTCGTCGATGTCCTGATCCGTGGGCTTCGGATTGCTGGCGAGCAGAGCGGTCGCGGCCATGATCTGCCCGGCCTGACAGTAGCCGCACTGCATCACATCGAGCTCCAGCCAGGCCTGCTGGACCCTGCGGCCCACCTCGGTCTCGCCGATCGCCTCGATGGTCGTGATCTGCGCATCGCCGACCATCGAGATCGGCGTAATGCAGGAGCGGGTCGGCGTGCCGTTGATGTGGACCGTGCATGCGCCGCAGAGGCCCATTCCGCAGCCGTATTTGGCGCCCTTGAGGTCGAGCGTGTCCCGCAGCACCCACAGCAAGGGTGTGTCGGCTTCGACATCGACCGTCCGGCTCGTACCGTTGACGTTGATCGTATAAGCCATACCTTGTCCCCGCTCTTGTTACGAGAGCCTGACCGCTTCAAGAAATAAGGTACCGAGCACGCCGGGACGGTCCGTTGCACCCGGGAACGGTTGCCGACGACATCCCTCGCGCCTCGATCCCGCTATGCTGACAGCAGGCTTGCGCGCCCGCAACCGCCCGCCAGCTCGACTCTACGGATAGAGAAGGTAATCACGCCGCTCCTCGCGCCACGAAGCCTCGTCCGGCGCCGTGAGGGCGTCCAGATCGGCCGGCGTGGCAGCCGGGTCGTCGACCCAGCGGCGCAGCAGCTCGCTGCCGTTGATCACGTCGATGGCGAGCCGGTCCCGTTCGTACTCGTAGGGAAAGTCGCGCCACAGGGGATAGTCCGGCTGCAGCCGGCGCAGCGCCTTGAAGACGAGCGCCATCAGCCGCCAGGGGCGGAACTCCTCGTGCCGGTACGCGCCGTCCTCCACGTGGATGTGCACGCCCGCGCACAGCTTCCCGACGTGCTTGTGGAAGGTGGGCTCGAACCAGCAGGGCCGCAGGCGGCAGCCGTGCAGCCAGTGCGGCGCCAGTGAGTGCATCGCGGCAACGAGGCGGCGCACGTCGAGGTCGGGCGCACCGAAGAGCTCGAGCGGCCGAGTGGTCCCCCGTCCTTCCGACAGGGTCGTACCTTCCAGCATGACGGTGCCCGCGTAGCAGCGCGCCATCCACGGATTCGGTGCGTTGGGGCTCGGATTCACCCACGTGCGCTCGCCCAGCGGCCAGCCGTAGCCCGGCCCCTCATCGGGGTTCCACCCCTCCATCTCGATGACGCGGCAATCGACATCGAGTCGCAGCGTCGTCACGAACCAGCGCGCGAGCTCACCGAGTGTCAGGCCGTGACGCATCGGCAGTGGCCCGGCGCCGACGAAGCTCTCCCAGCCCTCGCGCAGTCGCAGCCCTTCGACGGGACGCCCGATCGGGTTCGGCCGGTCGAGCACCCAGACGCTCTTGCCGAACCTCGCCGCCTCCTCGAGCACGTAGCGCAGCGTCGTGATGAACGTATAGATGCGGCAGCCGAGGTCCTGCAGATCGACGAGCACCACGTCGCACGTATCGAGCATCTGCGGCGTGGGACGGCGCACCGTGCCGTAGAGGCTGAACACCGGAATGCCGTGCACCGGATCGTGAAAGTCCGGCGACTCGATCATGTTGTCCTGCTTGTCGCCGCGGAGCCCGTGCTGCGGACCGAATGCAGCGGTGATGTTGAGGTCGTCGAGCCCGGCGAGCGCATCGAGCGAATGCACGAGGTCGTGCGTCACCGAAGCCGGATGCGCCAGCAGCCCGATCCGCTTTCCCGCGAGCGGCCTGCGCAGCTCGGGCTCCTCGATCAGCCGATCGATTCCGAATCTCATCTGAGTCGTTCCAGCTCCGGTTGAGGGGCTCCGGTTCCGCCGTCGAGACGCAGCGCGAAGCTCTCCACGTGGTGGAAATCGGGCTTCCCCGACGCATGCCTGAGCGCCCAGTACGAAATGCGTCCGTCGCGCGCTTCGAGAACCGCCGCCAGCGCGAGCCGCATCATGCCCATCGCGAGCCGAGGAGCGGAAGGCAACCGGACGAGCGCGTCGACGACCAGCGTGTCCGCGTTCCGTCTAACGTCGATCCTCGGGACCGCGCTCAGCTCGGCGGGCGCCATGCCCTGCCGGTAGTCCTCGAACGCGTATGCCGCCCATTCTCCCGAGGGGGAGAGATTGAGCTCCAGGTATCCCGGTCCTTCGGTACGCACGAAGACTTCGAAGCAGGTGTGACGCCACAGACCGTCCGCACGCCGCGGCTCACAGGGCGCCGGAATGCTGAGGCTCTCGAGATCGCCCCGCACCGCGTAACGCAACCGCAGTGCGCCGGAACCCGCCCTGTCCACGGCAACCGTCACGCCCTGGATGGCGCCGCAGGGCGTGGACGGATGAGGCACGAGAGCGACGTCTGGCATGTGACGGGCATTCTAGCGGCGGGCACCGGGGTCCGGCGTGCCGGGGATCCCGCCGTCCTCTCCGCACACCGCATCGGGCCGCGCCTCACCTCGAACGGCGCCGCGGCGGGGAGCTCACCGGCGCCATATCGAACGGGCATATGGCAAGAGCAAAAGGCTTTTTAGGCCCCGGGAAACAAGGTGCTAAGGTTCGCCGGTCGCCGGATGGCACCCTCGCCGGACAGTGCGGTCGGGGTGCTCATGTCCATCGGGCGGCCAGTTTTTCAGCACTTCCCGAGCCGCGCATGACTTCGAGCTCCCGAGCCGTGATCCCGGATCGCGCAGCCAGCCTGGACGGCTGGTCGAGCGCTCCGTTCGACCCCGCCCTCGCGCGCGAGGTGCACGCGCTCGTCGCGCGGCTCGACGTCGCGCAGCGCATGTGGCTGAGCGGGTATCTCGCTGGAAGCGCGCACGGCACCCTGCCCGAGCCGGTGCCCGTGCAATCCGCGGCGCCGCTCGTCACGGTGCTCTACGGCTCGCAGACGGGAAATGCGCAGAACGTCGCGCGCGGCATCGCGGATGCGCTCGCCCAGCGCGGCATCGCCCATACCCTGATCGACATGCTCGAGTGCAAGAAGAACGAGCTCGAGCAGGCGCAGATTCTCCTCGTCGTCGTGAGCACGCACGGCGAAGGCGAGCCGCCCGATCGCGCCGTGCCGCTCTACGAGCTGCTTCACGGCCGCAAGGCGCCGAAGCTCGCGCATCTGCGCTATGCGGTGCTCGCGCTCGGGGATTCGAGCTACGAGAAGTTCTGCCAGACCGGCAAGGATTTCGACGCGCGTCTCGAGGCGCTCGGCGCCCAGCGGCTGCATCCGCGTGCGGACTGCGACGTCGATTACGAAGAGACTGCGCGCGCCTGGACGGAAGGCGTGCTCGCACGGATCGCCGAGATCGCGCCGGCTGGCGCTGCGGCTGCCGCGGCCGTGCGTCCCGCGGCATCGCTCGCGTCCGTCTCCAACGCGTACACGCGCAAGAACCCCTTCCACGCGCCGGTGCTCACCAATCAGCGGCTCACGGCGCGCGGCTCGACGAAGGACGTGCGGCACATCGAGCTGTCGCTCGAAGGCTCGAACATCCGATACGAGCCGGGCGACGCCATCGGCATCCCGCCGCGCAACCACGCGTCGGACGTCGACGCGCTGCTCGAGGTGCTGCGCTTCGATCCCGAGACGCCCGTGGGCGATGCGACACCGCAGTCGCTGCGGCAGGCGCTCACCGAGCGCTACGACATCGGTCCCCTGAGCGCGTCCTTCGTCGAGCGCTATGCGGCGGCGATCAAGAGCGACGAGCTCGCGCGGATTCTGAGCGAGGAGAACCGTCCGGCGCTCGCGAAGTGGCTGCGCGGCCGGCACGTCATCGATCTCGTGCAGGAGTACCCGCCCGTCGGACTCGATGCAGCTGCCTTCGCGCAGCTCCTGCGTCCGCTCGCGCCGCGCCTGTACTCCATCGCCTCGAGCCAGCGCGTGGTGCCGGACGAGGTGCATCTCACCGTGGGGCTCGTCGAGTACGAATCCTTCGGACGCCGCCGCCGCGGCGTCGTCTCGGGGATGCTCGCCGACCTCACCGACGAGGACGCGACGGTTCCGATCTACCTGCACCGGAACACGAGCTTCCGGCTGCCCGCCGACCCCGACCGCGCGATCATCATGATCGGCCCCGGCACGGGCGTGGCGCCCTTCCGCGCCTTCGTAGCCGAGCGCGAGGCGATCGGCGCGCGCGGTGCCAGCTGGCTGTTCTTCGGCGACCGCAACTTCGAGACGGACTTCCTGTACCAGGCCGAGTGGCTCGACTGGCGCAAGCGCGGCGTGCTCCAGCGCATCGACGTCGCGTTCTCTCGCGACCAGAATGAGAAGATCTACGTCCAGCACCGCATGCTCGAGCAGGGCGCGCGGCTGTGGGAGTGGCTGCAGGAAGGCGCGTACGTGTACGTGTGCGGCGATGCCGAGCACATGGCGCCCGACGTGCATGCCGCCCTGCTCCAGATCATCGAGCGCCACGGCGGCTACTCCGCGGAAGGAGCGGCCGAGTACCTGCTGCAGCTGCAGCGTGAGGCGCGCTACCAGAGAGACGTCTACTGATGGACGACATCGTCCGCCGCTTCGATCTTTCCCGCCCCCTCGAAGAGCTGCATCCGAACGAAAGGCTCAAGCACGACAGCCGCTTCCTGCGGGGCACGCTGAAGGAAGGGCTCGCGGACCCGGTCACGGGCGCCGTGAGCGATGCCGACACGCAGCTCACGAAGTTCCACGGCATCTATCAGCAGGACGACCGCGACCTGCGCGACGAGCGCCGGCGCGCGAAGCTCGAGCCGCGCTACCAGTTCATGGCGCGCATCCGTCTGCCCGGCGGCGCGTGCACCACGGAGCAGTGGCTCGCGCTCGACGAGCTCGCGCGGCGCTACGCGAACGGCACGCTGCGCCTGACGACGCGCCAGACGTTCCAGTTCCACGGCGTGCTCAAGCGCAACCTGAAGAAGCTCATTCAGGGCATCAACGCCGTCGGTCTCGACACCGTGGCCGCGTGCGGTGACGTGAACCGCAACGTCATCAGCACGGCGAACCCGCTGCAGTCGCCGGCGCATGCCGAGGTGTGCGAGCTCGCCCGCCGCATCAGCGAGCACCTCAAGCCGCGCTCGACCGCGTATCGCGAGATCTTCCTGGACGAGCCCTCGCCCGACGGCGGCGCGAGCGACGAGGAACCGATCTACGGCCGCCAGTACCTGCCGCGCAAGTTCAAGATCGCCGTCACCGTTCCGCCGCAGAACGACGTCGACGTCTTCGCGCAGGACCTCGGTTTCATCGCGATCGTCGAGGACGGTCGCATCGTCGGATACAACGTCACCGTCGGCGGCGGCATGGGCATGACGCACAAGGTGCCTGCCACCTTCCCTCGTCTCGCCGACGTCGTCGGCTTCTGCCGTCCCGAGGACGTGCTCGCCGTGGCCGAGCACACCGTGGGCATTCAGCGCGACTACGGCGACCGCAAGGACCGCGCGCACGCGCGCTTCAAGTACACGATCGAGGATCGCGGCACCGACTGGTTCATCGGCGAGCTCGCGCGGCGCATGGGCAAGGCGCTCGAGCCGGCGCGTCCGTTCAGGCTCGACACCTCGGGCGACCGCTGCGGATGGCTCCAGGGCGCCGACGGGCGCTGGCACTACACGATGTACATCGAGGCCGGACGCGTGTACGACGCGCCGGGCCGGCCGCTCATGACCGGGCTGCGCGAGCTCGCGCGCGTGCACAAGGGGCTCTTCGCCCTCACGACCAATCAGAACCTCACGATCGCCGGCGTCGAAGAGCGCGACCGGCCCGCCATCGAAGCCCTGCTGCGCGAGTACGGGCTGGAGAACGACGCACGTGCGAGCGCGATGCGTCAGCATTCGATCGCATGCGTCGCGCTGCCGACCTGCGGCCTCGCGATGGCCGAGAGCGAGCGCTATCTGCCGACGCTCATCGACCGGATCGAGGAGATCCTGGTCGAGGCGGGGCTCGAGCGCGAACCCATCACCATCCGCATGAGCGGCTGCCCGAACGGCTGCGCGCGGCCGTACGTCGCGGAGATCGCCCTGGTCGGCAAGGCACCCGGCAAGTACAACCTGTACCTCGGTGCGGCCTTCAACGGCGAGCGCCTCAACGCGCTGTACCGTGAGAACATCGGCGAGCAGCAGATCCTCGACGCTCTGCGCCCCGTGCTCCTCGCCTATGCGAAGGAGCGCAAGCCCGGCGAGCGCTTCGGCGACTTCGTCATCCGCACGGGCGTCGTGCGGGAGATGCGTGCCGGTCGCGACTTTCAGCGCGAGCAGGCCTGACGGTTTCGATCGCACGCCGTTGCGGCGCTGCGGCAGGAACTTGACGCCGCCGCGTCCGGTCCCAGACTTCGAATCCCGGATTTCCTCAGGGAGATTCGCATGAGGACCGCACGAACGGCCGGTGCCGCTTTTCTCGCCACGGCGGCAGCGTTCCTTCTCTTCGACCCGTCGGCGAGCCGTGCGGCGGACGACCTCGCCCGCGAACGCCTCGCACTGGCCTCTTATCAGATCGACGACTGGTCCGCGCCGAACGATGCGACCCTGTACATCACGACCAAGGACGGCTCGCGGTATCGCGCGACGTTCATGGGCGAGCAGTGCTACGGGCTGCGTTTCGCGCGCGCGGTGAGCTTCGTCACTCACGGCCTCAATCAGCTCGACCGTTTCTCCGGCGTCAAGCTTCCGGACGGCACGCAGTGCATGTTCCGCACGTTCCAGCGCATCTCGGGACCGGATCGAGACGGGAAGGAAGACTGAGACCGGCGCGTCTCACGCACCGTCCCTCACCACGTTGCGAGAGGACGGTCGAGGCCGCGCCGACGCTGTCCGCGCTGCAGGATGCACGCATTGCAGGAAGCGCAGTGCGCAGTGGACGCGTGTGCGCGGCGATGTAACAGAATCTCTTTCGCTGCCGCCCGAAGACACGCTCCGGCACCGCACAGCTCGCTCGAAAACGCCCGTTCAGCTAAACTCCGCCACCCTCGTACCCAGGGCGCCCACCCGGATACACCTTTTCGTCAGCGAGGGACTGGCCATGGCTATCGAGCACGCGCGTCTGTGCAGTGGATGTGAACGGGAGTGTCCGAGCTGGGCCGATCGCTGCCCTGCCTGCGGCAGCACGGCGATCGTTCACCGTATCGTCATGATTCCACCGCAGCCGGCCGAGCTCGCTGTGCCGAAGCAGCGCCCGCCGCGGCGCACCGTGACGGCACGCCGCAAGGCGGTCGCCGCGCGCACCGCGGGTGCGACTGCCGCAGGTCAGCGTTCCGCGAATACCGTCCAGGGCTAGCGTCCAGGGCACCTACCGATTCATTCGACTTCGGATTCGACAACCGGCACGGCCGGTCCCCTGCTGATCGAGGCACTGCGCGCGCGGATCTCCGAGGCGCGCATCGCCGATCGTCCCCGCCTGCTGCGTGAGCTGGACCGGCTCGAGGCGCGGGGCTCGCACACTGCCGGGCTGGCCGCCGCCGTTCAGCGCCTTTCCGCCGCGATCGACGCCTCGATCGCACGCGTCGAGCGCCTGCGAGCGTTGCCGCTGCGGCTCGAGTACGACCCTCAGCTTCCCATCAGTGCTCACCGCGAGGAGATTCTTTCGGCGCTCGAGAAACACCGAGTCATCGTCGTGTGCGGTGCGACCGGTTCGGGCAAGACGACCCAGCTCCCGAAGCTCTGCCTCGAAGCGGGCCGCGGCGCACTCGGGCTGATCGGTCACACACAGCCGCGCCGCATCGCGGCGCGCGCCCTCGCGAATCGCCTCGCGTTCGAGCTCGGCACGGCGGTCGGCGGTGCGGTGGGCTATCAGGTGAGGTTCACCGACCGCACGGGTCCGGACTGCCGCGTCAAGCTCATGACGGACGGCATTCTGCTGCGCGAGCTCACGGGCGATCCGGAGCTGCTGCGCTACGACACGCTCATCATCGACGAGGCGCACGAGCGCAGCATCAACATCGATCTCCTGCTCGGAGTGCTGCGAGGACTCGCAGAGCGGCGTCCCGAGCTCAGGGTCATCGTGACCTCGGCCACGATCGATCCCGGGAAGTTCGCGGACTTCTTCGGCGGCGCGCCGATCATCGAAGTCTCCGGACGAAGCTACCCGGTCGAGGTGCGCTACCGGCCGCTGGTCGCCGAAGACGAGGACGCCGCAGAGCTCTCGCTTCCCGAGGGTGTCGTCGAAGCGGTGCGCGAGCTCGACGCCGATCCGCGCACCAGAGGCCAGGACATCCTCGTCTTCCTTCCCGGCGAGAAGCACATCCGTGAAGCCGCGGAGGCGCTGCAGCGCGCGCGGCTTCCGGATACCGAAGTGCTGCCGCTCTTCGCGCGCCTCTCCGCGCGCGAGCAGGAACGCATCTTCCAGCCGCACGGCACGCGGCGCGTGGTGCTCGCGACGAACGTCGCGGAGACGTCGCTCACCGTTCCCGGCATCCGCCACGTCGTGGATTCGGGTCTCGCGCGCATCAGCCGCTACAGCGTGCGCGGCAAGGTACAGCGGCTGCCCATCGAGCCGATCTCGAAGGCGAGCGCGGATCAGCGCAAGGGCCGCTGCGGCCGCGAAGCCGAAGGCGTGTGCATCCGCCTGTACTCGCAGGAGGATTTCGAGGCGCGCGAAGAGTTCACGCCGCCCGAGATTCTGCGCACCAATCTCGCGAGCGTGATCCTGCAGATGGCGGTGATCGGGCTCGGTGAGCCGGAACGCTTCCCCTTCCTCGATCCGCCCGACACCAGGCTCGTGAACGACGGCGTGCGGCTCCTCCAGGAGCTCAGGGCGATGGACGAGCGGCGCCGGGTGACGCGAATCGGCCGGCAGATCGCCTCGCTCCCGGTCGACCCGCGGCTCGGCCGCATGCTCCTGGCGGCGGCGCGGCGCCGGTGTCTCGCGGAGATGCTCGTCATCGCGGCGTTCCTCGAGATCCAGGATCCCCGCGAGCGTCCCGCGGATGCGCAGCAGCAGGCCGATCAGCAGCACGCACAGTTCGCGGACTCACGCTCGGACTTCGTCGCGGTGCTGAACCTCTGGCGCGCCTGGCAGGCGGCGTCCGCGGAAAGCTCCGGTGCGCAGCTTCGCAAGTGGTGCCGCGAGCGCTTCCTCTCCTTCGTGCGCATGCGTGAATGGCAGGAGCTGCACGCGGAGCTCGAGGATGCCGTCGCCGAGCTCGGCCTGCGCCCGAACGTGGAGCCCGCGACCTATGCCGATCTGCATCAGGCGATTCTCACCGGCTTTCTGAGCTCGATCGGCCGCCTCACGGAGCGGCGCGAGTACGAGGGCGCGCGCGGCACGCGCTTCGTGATCGCGCCCGGCACTCCTCTCGCCGCGCGTCCACCGCGCTGGGTCGTGGCCGCGAGCCTCGTGGAGACGACGCGGCTCTACGCACGCATGGTCGCGGCAGTCGCTCCGGGCTGGATCGAAACCGCGGGTGCGCATCTCCTGAAGCGCACCTACGACGATGCGCACTGGCTCGAGTCGCGCGGCTACGTCGCGGCGTACGAGGCGGTATCGCTGTACGGCCTGCAGCTCGCAGCACGCCGGCGCGTGAATTTCGGGAACATCGCGCCCGACGTCGCGCGCGAGATCTTCGTGCGCGAGGCGCTCGTCGGCGGCCGGGCGCAGATCCGCGGCGAGTTCTTCACCGCGAACCGGAAGCTGCGCGCGGAGATCGAGTACCTCGAAGCGAAGATCCGCCGACGCGACATTCTCGTCGACGAGCGGACGCAGATGGATTTCTATCTGGCGCGCATTCCGCGGCACATCAGCTCCGTGCCGGCGTTCGAGCGCTGGCGAGAGGAAGCCGAGCGGCGCGAGCCGCGGCTCCTCTTCATGACGCGCGAGGATCTGGTGCGCCGGGATGCGCCCGAGGTGAGCCCCGCGGATTTCCCGGACGAGCTTCAGGTCGGACCGAACCGCCTGCCGCTCGAGTACCGCTTCGAGCCCGGTGCACCGGACGACGGACTCACGCTCGTCGTGCCCGAGCTGCTCGTCGAAGAGCTCGAGGCCGACCGTCTCGCGTGGCTCGTTCCGGGCATGCGGCTCGAGAAGATCACAGCCGTGCTGCGCGCGCTGCCCAAGCATCTGCGCAGGCAGCTCGTGCCGGTGCCCGATCACGCGCGCGAGGCGCTCGCGGAATCCGAAGGCACGAGCGCCGGGTTCTACGAATGGATGGCGCAGTGGATCTCGCGCCGCGCGGGCGAAGCGGTGACTGCCGCCGCTCTCGCCGCGCTCGGCCTGCCCGATCACCTGCGCATGAACTTCCGCGTGGTGGATGACGCGGGGCGTCGCATCGCCGAGTCGCGCGATCTCGCCGCGATCCGCCGCAGGATCCGCGCGCTGCGCGGCGGCGAGCCTGCCCCGCCCGCAAGGAGTGCGAGCGACGTCCATCGCCGCTGGGATTTCGGCGAGCTGCCGCGAACGGCAAGCGTCGAACGGGAACGTCTGCACCTCGTGGTATATCCGGCACTCGAGGACCGCGGCGATGGTGTCGCGCTCGTCGAGGCACGAAGCGAAACGGAAGCCGAGGCGCGCACGCGCGCCGGAGTTACGCGGCTTGCGCTGCTCGCGCTGCCTCAGCAGGCGAAGATGCTCCGGCGGCGCATCGCGGACGATGCCGAGCTCGTGCTGCTCTCCCAGGGACTCCCGCTCGCGAAGCCGCTTCCCGATGCGCTCACCGAGCGAATCTTCCGCGAGCGCTTCATACCCGACGACGTTCCGGTGCCCCGCGATGCGGCGGCGTTCGAGCGGCTGATCGATGCGTACCGCGCGGACATCGACGAGACGGCGAACAGGCTCATCGACCTGCTCAAGTCCACGCTTCGCGAATGGCGCACGGTACGCGCGCTGCTCGCGAAGGTGCGGTCGCCGGTGTTCGCTTCGGCGGTTGCCGACATCGAAGCGCAGCTCGCGGGGCTTCTGGCTCCGAGCTTCATCGAATCGACTCCACTGCGCTGGCTCGAGCAGTTTCCGCGCTACCTGAAAGCCGTGCGGCGCCGTATCGAGCGCCTGCCCGGCAACGTCGCACGCGATGCGGAGCTGGCAGCGCAGGTCGAACCGTTTCAGCGTGCGCTGCGGGAGCTCGAGGAGCAGTCCGGCATGGACGCGAAACGCCCCGAGCTCGAGCAGCTCCGGTGGATGATCGAGGAATTCAGGGTCTCGCTCTTCGCCCAGGATCTGCGGACGGTCCTGCGCGTTTCACACAAGCGGCTCGCCGAGCAGCTCGAGCGTGCCCGGACGCCTGCACGGGGCTGAATGCAAGCGCACGAGAGTCGGTCAAGACATGCGGTGGACGCGGCGAGACACGGCACTGGCCGAACTCTCGGCGATGACCGCGCTGATTCTCACGTATATCTGGATCTGGCGGGATGCGTTCCCCGGCGACGTGCTGGCGGTTGTCGCGGGCTACTTCGGCATCGCGCTCTCGAGCCACTGGCGCCGCGGTGAAACCGCTAGCGGGCTCGGGCTGCGATGGGACGACTGGAAATCGGGAACGCGCGGCGCATCGCCCGTCGTGGCCTGCGCCGTGAGCGCACCGCTCGTGGCCGGAGCGCTGCTCGATTCCCTGCACTTTCCGGCCACGCTGCACCTCCTTGCCTCCCTCGCCTGGCTTCTCGTGTGGGGCACGCTGCAGCAGTACGGCCTGCTTTGCTTCTTCTACCGGCGGATGAACGAGGTGCTGCCCGATCCCCGCGCGGCGACGGCGGGCACGGCGGTTCTGTTCGCCACCTTTCACCTGCCGAATCCGTTCCTCACCGCAGTCACGACTGCCGCCGGCGTGCTCTCCTGCACGCTCTACCGACGCGGGGTCAACGTGTTCGTGCTGGGAGCGGCTCACGCAGCCATCTCCATGGCGCTCTACTACGGTCTCCCCGAGAGCCTCACGCATGGTCTGCGCGTCGGGCCCGCCTACCTCGCGCGCTGAGGCTCAAACGTCGGCGCCCTTTACAGAACTCCCCCGTCGCGCGCCTTGCCGTGCACGCAAGTGCTTGAAAACCCGTGAAACTTCAAAGCTGGCGAGGAGTTTGCACCGCGAAGGTGCTTGAACTCGAAGAGGCGGGCATGAACGTCATCCTGCAGCACATGCGATACCTGGTCGAAGGCCACGAGGTGTGCTTCGACCGCAGCTCCGGCTGGCACTGCGACTGCGCATTCTTCGCAGCGGACCTCACGTGTGAGCACATACTGCAGGCGATCGCTTCACGCATGATGCGCAGCGCGGATAGGCTCGAACCGGAGTCTCTGGCGCTGGGATCCTGAGCGCCACCGGATCGGCTGCCACGCCAGTGATTGCGACCGGACCGCACGACGCGGCCCGCGGTCCGCCTTTCCTCTGTTACAATGCATTCGCGTTTCCCGGGGAGTTCCCGGCACGTTCGCGCCGGCGGCGCCGCGCAACCATGCCGGATCGCATCGACGGGCGCCGCGTGCGCAGCGCGCACCCCTGCGGAGGACTTCAGTGAGATTCACCACCTCTTCCGACCGTACCGTGGCCCCACCCGGCGGCGGTGCGACGCCCCTGACGAGCACGAGAGCACCGCGCTGATGCCCGGAGAGATCAAGATTCTGGTCGCGGTCGCTCTGCTTGCGGTCGTCATCAGCCTCGGCAAGGGGCTCTACCACCTGACGGCGGGCAGCAAACAGTCGAGCGAACATTCGGCGAAGCTCGCGCGCGCACTGACGGTGCGCATCGCCCTGTCGATCGTTCTCTTCCTGGTTCTGATGGCGGGATGGTACTTCGGAATCATCTCGCCACATGAAATGGGGCAGTGATGCCCCCGCCCGTGTGCGGCACAGGACGGGGCGAAATGAGCATCTTTCGCTGGCCTGAGGAGCACACGGGGCAGACGAGCTGGAGCGGTACGGGCGAGCGCGAGCACTTCGCCCAGTTCTACGACGACGAATCCGTCCTGCTGGAGTCGGTCGCCGGCTTCGTGCAGAACGGAATCGAAACGGGCGCAGCAATCGTCCTGGTCGTCACCGAAGCGCACCGGGCGACGCTCGGGCGCAGATGGCGCAGCCTCGGCCTCGACACGGCGGCGCTGCGCGAGCGCGGGCAGTTCGTCGTGCTCGATGCCGCGCAGACACTCGCGCGGATCATGGACGGCGACCGCCCGGACCGGGCGCGTCTCTTCGAGCTCGCACACGGGTTCCTCGCCCCGATGGCCGGGCGGCACGGCAGGATCGCCATTTTCGGCGAGATGGTGACGCTGCTGTGGAAGGCGGGCCGCTACGAGGCTGCGATCGAGCTCGACGGCCTGTGGAACGAGCTCGTCGCGCCGTATTCCCTTTCTCTCTTCTGTGCCTTCCCGCTCCAGGACTGCGCTTCGAGCGCCCAGCAGGAGCATCTCAGGCGGTTGTGCGCTTCGCACACGCGCATCGCGCCCGCGGAGGCTCTCACGGCTCTGACGGACGTCGACGAAAGGATGCGGGCGGTCGCCTACCTGCAGCAGCAGGCGGCATCGCTCGAACAGGCGCTGCGCGCCCATCGAAGGATCGAGCTCACCCTCGGGCATCGTGAGCGCGAGTTCGCGGACCTGGCCGAGAACGCTCCGATTCCGATCCACATGGTGGGACCCGACGGCATCATCCGCTGGGCGAACGCCGCCGAGCTCGCGCTGCTCGGATGCACGGCGGACGAGTATCTGGGCCATCACATCGGCGAGTTCCATGCCGACCGGCGCGCGGCCGATGCGCTCCTCGCGCGGATCCTCGCGGGCGAGACGCTGCACGAGTATCCCGCGCGGCTGCGCCGCAGGGACGGAGCGATCCTCGACGTCCTGCTCTCCGTCAACTCCCATCTCGAGAACGGCAAGGTCGTCTACAGCCGCTGCTACACGCGCGACGTCACGGACCGTGTGCGCGCCGAGGAGCGGCTCCTCGAGCGGGACGCCGTGCTGCATCTCGCGATGCGCAGCGCGCACATGGGCATGTGGGTCCATGACCTGCAGAACGATGCCGTGCGCTGGAGCGCGGAGCTCGAGGAGCTGTGCGGCCTGCCTCCGGGCGGTTTCGGCGACTCCTTCGCGGCGTTCCGCGAGCGCGTCCATCCCGAGGACCAGCAGGCGCTCGCCTCGGCCATAGAGGATGCGATCGTCGACGGCCGCGACTATCGCGTCGAGTTCCGCTTCCGGCACGCGAACGGCACCTGGCGCTGGATGGAGGGCCGCGGCCGCGCGGTGTACGACGCTTCCGGTCGCGCGGTGCGGCTGTGCGGCATCGCGATGGACGTCACCGAGCGCAAGCGCGCGGAGGAATCGCAGGTCCTGCTGGCGGCGCTCGTGGAATGCTCGCACGACGCGATCATCAGCAAGACGCTGGACGGCCGCATCAGCTCGTGGAACGCCGGCGCGCAGCGGATCTTCGGTTATGCGCCGGAGGAAGTGATCGGCAGGCCGATCACCATTCTCATCCCGCCCGAGCTGCAGCACGAGGAGGACCAGATTCTCGCGCGAGTCGAGAACGGCGAGCGCATCGAGCACTACGAAACCGAGCGCCTCGCCCGCGACGGACGCCGGATCAGCGTCTCGCTGACGGTCTCGCCCATTCGCGACGGCCGGGGCAACGTCGTCGGTGCGTCGAAGATCGCGCGCGACGTCACCGAGCGCAAACGTGCCGAGGCTGCGCTGCGCGAGGCGGACCGGCGCAAGGACGAGTTCCTCGCCATCCTCGCTCACGAGCTGCGCAATCCGCTCGCACCGATCCGCTACGCGCTCACGATCGCCAGGCAGCCCGGCCGCACGGCGCAGCAGCATCGGCGCACGCAGGACGTCATCGAGCGCCAGGTGGAGCACATGGCGCGGCTCCTCGACGATCTGCTCGACGTCTCGCGCATCACCCGCGGAGTCATGGAGCTGCGCAAGACGCGCATGGAGCTCACGTCGGCGATCGCCGCCGCGATCGAAGCGGCCCGCCCGGCGCTCGATGCCAGGCGCCACACTCTCACCGTGGATCTGCCGCGCGAGCCCGTACGGCTCGAGGCGGACGCGGTGCGCCTGGCGCAGGTGTTCTCCAATCTGCTCATCAACGCGGCGAAGTACACCGACGCCGGCGGCGACATCCGGCTCGAGGCGAAGCCCGAGGGACGCGAGGTCGTCGTGACGGTGAGCGACAACGGCATCGGAATCTCCCCGGAGATGATGCCGCGCCTGTTCACGCTGTTCTCGCAGGCGCACTCGGCGCTTGAGCGTTCCGAGGGCGGACTCGGCATAGGACTCGCGCTCGTGCGCGGGCTCGTCAACCTGCACGGAGGCACGATCGAGGCCCACAGCGAAGGGCTCGGCCGCGGGAGCCGCTTCGTCGTCCGCCTTCCGCTCGGAACGGCTCCGGAGGAAGAACCCCGGAAACGGCGCCGCAAGGAACGGACGGAACGGCGCACGTCTCTCCGGGTGCTCGTCGCCGATGACAACCGTGACAGCGCCGAGTGCTGCGCGACGCTGCTGCAGCTATGGGGTCACGAGGTCGAGATCGCTCACTCGGGCCGGCAGGCGCTCGAAGCCGCCGAGAGCTTCCGCCCGGATGCCGTCGTGCTCGACATCGGAATGCCGGAGATGAACGGCTACGAGGTCGCCGCGCGAATCCGCGCGGCGGAGTGGGGACGCGAAACGATCCTGATCGCCGTCACCGGCTGGGGGCAGGACGAGGACAAGCGGCGCGCCATGGAAGCCGGGTTCGATCACCATCTCACCAAACCGATCGATCCGCGGTGCCTCGAGACTCTGCTCAGACGGGAAGGTAACGAAGGCCCTGCTCCGGCAGCATCCTGAGCTTCCGGCATCGCCTCGACGGGCTCCGCTGCGAGCGGTGCGCTTCACCGCCTGGCGGGATTCCTCATCCCCAGCGTGAGCATTCCGGACCGGGCACGAAGGCTTCGTGCGGTCTGCCGCTCCGGCTTCGCGCGAGCGCTGCGCGTACCGCAGGACGCTCGTGCATGCGCGCGAGGAACTCGACGATGCGCGGAGTCGCGCTCTCGTTCACGACCTGCGGAGCGAGATCGGGCAGCGGACGCAGCAGCGCGAACGCATCGATGTCCGCGATCGAGTACTCGTCGCCCGCGAGCCACCGGGAGCTTCCGAGCGCGGCTTCGATGTGGCTCACGGGAAACTGGAGGCGACGTCTGAGATCCTCCAGCGCACGTTCGTCCCATGCGTGGTCGATCACCGCGAGCCAGGCATTGCGCCGCTCGATCGGCTCGATCGCCGCGACGCGGGCGCGCAGCTCGTCGCGATTCCGTTCGGCAAGCGCGGGAACGAGATAGCGCGCGCAGCCGAGCGCGCAGACGATCGGCGCGAGGATCAGAGCCCCCAGCTGCCCGAAGGCGCGGGCACGGTAGTGCTCGAAGGCGCCGCCCGGCAGAAGCTCGGGACCGGGCAGGCTCTCCGCGATGTACTCCAGCATGAAGTACGAGCCGCTCACGACTTCGCCGTCGTGCACGAGCAGCGGCCCTTCCCGCTCGAGATGGAGCTGCGATTCCTGATTTGCCGGGAAGCCGGGCGCGAACTGTTCGAACCGCGTCGGATCGAACCAGCGGCTCACCCATTCGGCGCCCTTCTCCTCGAGGGCGATGAGCGGCTTGAGGAAGAAGACGTTCGGCTCCCAGTGATAGAGCTCCAGCATGCGTCAGCCCTCCTGACAGAGCGCCGCGAAGCGCTGTGCGAAAGCCGTGCGGCTCTTCTTCCAGGTCTCGCGCGTCGCAGGTCGCGCGGCGATGCTGCGCAGCCAGCGCATGATGTTCGGCGTCCTCGTCTCGTTGCAGCGCTCGGGCTGAGTGAACGGCAGTGCGTAGCCGAGATTGAAGCCGCTGATGTCCGCGAGCGAGAAACTCCCGCCCGCGATCCATTCGTACCGGGCCAGATGCTCCTCGAGCACCGTCGTCGCGAACTCGATGCGCCGGCGCGACTCGGCGAGCTCCTCGGGCGTGAACTCGTTGAACATCGCCTTGCGCCAGGCGACGCGCCGCGACTCGAGCGGGATGCGCTGGATCGCGGCCTCGAGCTCGCGCGGGTCCCGCTGGCGCATCGCCGGACCGACGAACACGCTCCAGCCGATCATGCTGAGCGAGGGGCCGAAGTACGCGTCGAAGAAGCGCATCCACCATCGCATGCGCCAGCGCTCCTTCGGCTCGCGGGGACGCAGCGGCGGGCCTTCGAAGACCTCGTCGATGTACTCCATCATCGGCGTCGATTCGGTGAGGATCCGCTCGCCGTGGACCATCGTCGGTATGGTGCCGTCCGGGTTGATGCGCAGATATTCCGGTCGATGCTGATCGAGCTGGAGCAGGTCGACGTAATGACTTTCGTAGCTCACGCCCTTCTCGGCGAGAGCGAGCATGGGCTTGCCCGAATTCGCGTTCGGCTCCCAGTGATACAGCTTCAGCATGAGCAGCCTCCCGGGCCGGACCGACCGTGGCCATCCGGCGCACCATAGCCGACCGTGCCCGAATTCACCTAAACTGCCGCGGCGAGCCCTGAGGATCACCCGTCCCGATGGCATCGACAAGCACGGCGAGCCTTCCCGGAATTCTCGATCGCGAGCGCATCATCGCCGGCCCCGGCTACAGCCGCTGGCTCGTTCCGCCTGCCGCGCTCGCCATCCACCTGTGCATCGGCATGGCCTACGGCTTCTCGGTCTTCTGGCTGCCGCTCTCGCAGGCCATCGGCATCACGCATTCGGTCGCGTGCCCGCCGGAGATGGGCTTCTTCGAGCAGATCGTGACGACCCGCTGCGACTGGAAGATCTCCATGCTCGGCTGGACGTACACGCTGTTCTTCGTGTTCCTCGGCTCGTCCGCCGCGCTCTGGGGCGGCTGGCTCGAGCGTGCGGGCCCGCGCAAGGCGGGAGTGGTCTCGGCGCTGTGCTGGTGCGGCGGGCTCGTGATCTCCGCCGTCGGAGTCACCACCCACCAGATCTGGCTCCTGTGGCTCGGCTCCGGCGTGATCGGCGGCATCGGGCTCGGCCTGGGCTACATCTCGCCGGTCTCGACGCTCATCAAGTGGTTCCCCGACCGGCGCGGCATGGCGACGGGCATGGCCATCATGGGTTTCGGCGGCGGCGCGATGATCGGTGCTCCGCTCGCCGACCGGCTCATGAAGTTCTACGCCACGCCGACATCGGTCGGCGTGTGGGAAACGTTCCTGACGCTGGCCGCGATCTATCTCGTGTTCATGCTCGGCGGCGCGTTCGGTTACCGGTTGCCGCCCGAAGGCTGGAGGCCCGAAGGGTGGAAGCCGGACGAGACGAAGCGCACCCGACTCGTCACCGACCGGCACGTGCACGTGGACGTCGCCTGGCGCACGCCGCAGTTCTGGCTGCTGTGGAGCGTGCTGTGCCTCAACGTCACGGCCGGCATCGGCATCCTCGGCATGGCCTCTCCGCTCCTGCAGGAAGTCTTCGGCGGCCGGCTCATCGGCGTCGATGCCGAGTTCTCCGAGCTGTCGCAGCAGCAGCTCGGTCAGATCGCGGCCATCGCGGCCGGATTCACGGGTCTCCTGTCGCTCTTCAACATCGCGGGCCGCATCGCGTGGGCTTCGCTCTCGGATCGCATCGGCCGCAAGGCGACATACGCGACCTTCTTCCTGCTCGGCATCGCACTCTACGCCTCCATTCCCTGGACGGCCGATACGGGACGGCTCGCGCTGTTCGTCGTCTTCTTCTGCATCATTCTCTCGATGTACGGCGGCGGCTTCTCGACCATCCCGGCCTACCTCGCCGACGTGTTCGGCACGAAGATGGTCGGCGCGATCCACGGGCGGATCCTCACCGCCTGGTCCACCGCCGGCATACTGGGTCCGGTGCTCGTGAACTACATCCGCGAGTACCAGCTCGAGCGCGGCGTCGTGCGCGCCGAGGCATACAGCATCACCATGTACATCCTCGCCGGGCTCCTCGCGCTCGGCTTCCTGTGCAACTGGCTCGTGCGGCCGGTCGATCCGAAGTACCACATGAAGACGGACGATGCCGGACCCACTGCCGTGCCCAGTGCGCCGGATGGTGCGCAGGCGCGTGCTGCGAGTCGCGCGCACGAGGCGGGAACGCGTCATCCGCTGCTCGTCGCGCTGGCATGGCTTGCCGTGTGGATTCCGCTCGGATGGGGCGTCTGGGTCACGCTGGAACAGGCGATCGTGCTGTTCCGCTGAGACGGACCCTCGGCGCCGCGCACGGCGTCGCCTCGCCCGGCAGCTCTCTAGAGCTGCGAACGCAGCAGCGTCGCCATCGTCTCGAGCACGCGGCGGCTCGCAGACCGCCGCGCCCAGCGTCGCCGGGACATGCGGTTCGAGTCGGCGATGTCCTTCTCGATGATCTGAATCTGCTCCTCGGCCAGCCCGGTGCTGAAGACGTTGAGATTCGCCTCGTCGTTCAGCCGGAACGAGCGGTTGTCGAAGTTGCTCGAGCCGACCGAGACCCACGCGCCGTCCACCACCATCACCTTGGCATGGATCATCGTGGGCTGGTACTCGAAGATCTGTACGCCCGCATCGAGCAGCGTCGAGTAGAGCGCATGCGCGGCCCAGCGACCCACCGGCGCGTCGGTGTGGCGGTTCGGCACGACGATCCGCACGTGCACTCCCCGCTCGCGCGCGGCGATCAGCGCACCGACCGTGAGCTCGTCCGGCACGAAGTACGAGTTCGCGATGTCTATCGAGCGATGGGCCGCCGTGATCGCGAGCAGCACCATGAGGTGCATGCTCTCCGAGCCGCCGGCCGGTGAGCTGGCGAACATCTGCGCGTCCATGTCGCCGACGGGATGCAGCATCGGGAAATAGGCATCCCCGTGCAGCACGTTGCCGGTCGCCTTGATCCAGTTGTCGATGAACACCGCCTGCATCTGGCTCACCACCGGTCCCTCGACGCGGTAGTGCAGATCGTGCCAGTGCTCGGGGTCCTGGCCGTTCCCGGTCCATTCCCGGCCGATACCGACACCGCCCGTGAAGCCGATCCTGCCGTCGACGATGAGGAGCTTGCGATGCGTGCGGTTGTTGAGCCGCCCGAGGTGGTACCAGGACGGCTCGTGATAGAACTCGACGTGCGCCCCTGCCCTGCGCGCGGGCTCGAGCAGCCCGTGATCGATCGATCGCGCGCCCAGCCAGTCGAGCAGCACGTGCACGCGCACGCCGCGCTGCGCCGCCTCGGTGAGGGCACGGCAGAACTGCGCGCCGATCTCGTCGCGGAAGATGAAGGTCTCGAAACAGAGGCTCACTCTCGCCGAGCGGATCGCATCGAGCATCGCGGGAAAGATCCGGTCGCCGTTCACCAGCGTCGTGACGTGATTGCCGGAGAGAATCGGCGGACCGAGCAGCACGCCGAGCGCGCGGCGGAAGTCGGGGTCCTCGCTCGTGTACAGCCGGCGCGGGATGCGCTGCAGACGCTTCTCCGCCGTCGCCAGGTTGACTCCGATCAGGAACGCGAGCGCGGCGATGACGAGCGTGAGCAGGACGGCAGTGAGCGCGGACGGGAACATCGCCGGATCCGCAGCAAGCGACGTACCGTGTCCCTTCCGCGCCGTTCGTACGGCCGGTTGACGCCCTGCGCGGCCGTCGGGCGCGCGATAACCGGCGGGCGTCTGCTCAGTGAATGCTGACGGGGCCGGCCGGCGACGATGTGCGTCCGTCAGGCGTGAGCACGACCTTGATGCACTCGTCCTGCTTGTTGCGGAACAGCTCGTAGCCGAGCGGTGCGTCCTCGAGCGGCATGTGATGCGTGATGATGAAGCTCGGATCGATGTCGCCGCGCTCTATCGCCTCGAGCAACGGCTTCATGTAGCGCTGCACGTGCGTCTGCCCGGTCCTGATGGTGAGCGCCTTGTTGACGATCGCACCGAACGGCATCTTGTCGACGAACCCGCCGTACACGCCCGGAATGGACACGGTTCCGCCGTTGCGGCACGCGAGGATCGCCTCGCGCAGCGCATTCGGGCGGTCGGTCTCGAGCATCAGCGCCTGCTTGACTCGATCGTATGCACCGAGCAGTCCCGGCGCGTGTGCCTCCATGCCGACCGAATCGATGCAGTGGTCCGGACCGCGGCCTCCGGTGAGATCCATCAGCGCCTCGAGGACGTTCACTTCCTCGTAGTTGAGCGGCAGCGCACCAGCGCGCTCGTGCGCCATGGTGAGCCGCTCGGGAAAACGGTCTATCGCGATGACGCGTCCCGCGCCCAGCATGTAGCTGCTCGCGATCGCGAACTGACCCACGGGCCCGCAGCCCCACACCGCGACGGTGTCGCCGGGACGGATGCCGCACTGCTCGGCTGCCATGTACCCGGTCGGGAACACGTCCGAGAGAAAGAGCACCTGATCGTCGCTCAGATCGTCCGGCACCTGGAGCAGTCCTACGTCGGCGAACGGCACGCGCGCGTACTCGGCCTGTCCGCCGGCGTAGCCGCCGGTCATGTGCGAGTAGCCGTAGATGCCGCAGGGCGAGTGTCCCCACAGCTTCTCCGCCATCCAGGCATTGGGATTCGAGTTCTCACAGAGCGAATGGAGACCGTCCTGGCAGAAGAAGCACGCGCCGCAGGCGATTGGAAACGCGTTCACGACGCGATCGCCCACCTTGACGTTCCGTACCTCCGGGCCGACTTCCACCACCTCGCCCATGAACTCGTGACCCAGGATGTCGCCTTCCATCATCGTGGGCACGAAGCCGCCGTAGAGGTGCAGGTCGGAGCCGCAGATCGCAGTGGAAGTGATGCGCAGAATGGCATCCCGTGGATTGAGGATCTGCGGATCGGGAACCTCTTCGACGCGCACGTCCGCCTTGCCGTACCAGCACGCCGCTTTCATGACAGCCGTCCCTCCCGCGTCAGGCGCGCCATCAGACTCCTGCGTCCCGAGGGCTGTCCGCGCGTCGTGGGTATCTCACCCGCTTCGAGCATCTGCTTGAAGCGGCGCAGATCCTCCCTCACCTGCAGCTCCGGTTCCTCGCCGAAGAGCCGCGCGGCCATCGCGCCGAGCACTCCACCCGGCGGGTCGTACTGCATCCGTACGCGGATCAGCGTGCCGCGTCCGCCGGTCCCCGGCTCGAAGCGCACGGATCCCGCGTTGGCGACGTCGGCGCCTTCGACCGAGCGCCACGCGAGAAGCTGCCCCGGCCGGTCCACCGTGAGTATCGAGTCCCACTCGACCGTTCGCCCGCCGGGCGCACGCGCCACCCAGTGTGAACGCCGCTCGTCGAGGATCTGCACGGACTCCAGATGACGCATGAAGCGCGGCAGATTCTCCAAGTCGCGCCAGAAGCGATAGCACTCTTCGGGCGGGCGATTGACGACGATGCTGCGCTCGATGTCGACCGCGTGCTCGCTGCCCGCCGCTCTGCGGAACTGCGGTCGGCTGCGCGTGAGCTGCCAGGCGCTCATCACATCGAGCAGCATCACGCCACCGACGGCGGCGATCGCGCCCATCGTGCGGCTGCGCTCCGTCGGTTGCAGCCGCTCGCCGCGCAGCGCCGCGATCCACCGTCTTCGCCCATCGACAGGACGCAACGCGCGGGCGAGCAGCCCCAGATCCATGAGATCGCCGGCAACTCGTGCCCACAGCCATGCGGCTCCCGGTCGCCGCGGAAGGAGGATTCCCGCACCCGTCGCGAGCTCGCGTACGCCGAGGAGTCTCACCAGCGCGCCGTGCTCACGCGCACCGACGAGCCGCGCGACTCTGTGCGGCGCCACGATCTGGGCGAGTCCCAGTCCGAGGCTGAACCACCCCAGACCGTGTGCCAGTCTGCTTGCTGGCGAATGAACACCCGCGCGCCGGTGATAGCGCTGCATCTGACGCGCGGAAGGCAGTGCGCCGGAGACTCCCGGAGCGAAGTCCGGAAAGGACCGCTGACCGGAAACGAAACCCCGTGAAGTGCCCTGTGACGGGCCGGACGTGACCATCCCTGTCGTCTCCTCGTTCCGGGCATGTCCCGGCCTGCCGGAGGCCCGGCCGGGGACATTCCCATGTGCCGTCGATCAGTTCGGCCGGTGCGGCGGCATCTCCCCGTAGGGCATCTCCGACTCCGGCAGCGGGGCATTTCGAGCCGCGCCTCCGTTGTTCGAGAGCGCCTGTTCCGCGCCTTCGGCGACTCGACGCGCCGTCTCGCGAGCCTGCTCGTACTGCCGCGTTCCGAGCTCCCGTGCGCGCCGCTTCGCTTCGTCGCTCGTACGGCCGAGGAGCCGGTCCTCACGCTCCGTAGCGGGCAGAGCCGCGCCGATGGCCGCACCGAGCGCGAGCCCCAGCGCGCCGAGAACCAGCGGTTGCTCCTCCATCAGACGGCCGAGCTCGTCGCGCGCGCGCCGGGCGCGGTATCGCGCACCTTCGGCCGCGCTGCTCATGCCTTCCGACAGGGAGCCCGCGGCGCCGGAAACGCGCTGCCGCGCGCCCGAGAGTCGATCTCGCACCCCGGCTGTGGTGGCGCTCACACGCTCACCGACACCGCTCGCGGTCGAGCCGAGACGTTCACCGATGCCCGCTGCCGTTGCCTTGAGGCGCTCGCCCATTCCGGGTCCGCTTTCACCGTAATCGCCGTACGCCCGCTCGTCGCCCGCATCGAATGGCGGCGGCTCGTAGGCATTCGGTTCGTAGAGCGGCTCGTGCGCCTGCCCTGCGCGCGTCGACCGCTGCGAAGCCATCAGCCAGGCGAGCCCGACACCCGTGAGGAGCATGGGAATCGGGTTCTGCTTCACCGAGCTGCTCAGGTTGCGGGCGAATTCCCCGCCGTGCTCGCGCAGCATGCCGAGCGCCTGATCGAGGAGCTGCCCCGGCGAGAGCTTCGCCTGCAGCGCCTCGAGCGTGTGATCGACGTCCGCGCGCGTCTCCTCGATCTCGCGCTCGAGGGTTTCGGGATCCTTCCGCGAATCGTCGCGGATACGTGTGGCGCTCATTGCATTCTCCTCTGCAGCATCTCACGGTCGTGCCGCAGCGATTCCTGGGTACGCTCCGGACGGAAGGATTCCGCCTGCAGCTTCTTCCTGCCCGACTGCAGCATCACGAAGCCGATGATCGCGACGACTGCTCCGACGATCAGCGCCGCGAGCCAGGTCTCCATCACCTGAGAAAGTCCGGATACGGCCGCGGCGAGCAGCACCAGGAAACCCGCGAACAGCACCGCGCCTCCCGATGCGATGCCCGTGATTCCGCGCTTCGCTTCGCCCACCGAACGCGAGACTTCCGCCGTGGCGAGAGCCAGCTCCTTGCGCAGCAGTGTCGAGAGATCGTCCGCGAGCCGGCGCAGGAGCCCCGCGGCGGTGTCGGGCTCGCGCACCGGGCGTGCCGGGGACACGGTTGGCGGAACGGGTGGAACGTACGTCGTGTCTTGCGCCATGGTCATACATCCTTGTGATCGGGATTCCAGAAGGGATCGCGCTCCGACGGCGGAACGGATGAGCCACCGCCGGGCGGCGGCTCATAGCCCGTTTCATCGTCCGTGGGAGACGCATACGAGCCGCTCGAAGTGACATCGGAGATGTCCGTAGCGGCCGGCGACTCCATCCGCGAAGAATCGCGCCCGTACGCGTGTGAGCGTGCGTGCGAACGCTGTGCCGACGCTTTCACGAAGCGCGACAGGGCGACCCCGACGGCGACACTGCCCAGCAGGAACAGTGCGGGATTGCGGCGCGCGAGCGCCTGAGTATCGGCAGCGAGCTCGTCGAGGCTGCGGCTGCGGAGATTCTCGGCGAGCCGGCCTATGCTCTCCGCGAGCTCGGAAGCGTAGCCCGCCAGAGACTGGTTCTGCTCTCCGAGCTGTCGTGCGGCCGTGTCGATCGCACCTGCGAGCGTCTCGGCCTGCTCTGCCACAGCTTCCTTGCCCGCTTCGAGATGAGCCTTGCCCTTCCGTTTCGCGCCGGCGACCGCCTCGCTCGCGTCTTCCCTGACGCGCTCCAGGTCTTCTCTCGGCAGCGAGTGACCGGATGTGCCGCTGCCGCCATCCGGACCCCGTTTGCCTTCCTGACTGCTGGCCATGATGTTCCCTCACCTTCGTTGCGGAAGCCGATGAGGGAACACAGCAATCCCTGTTCCGTCGGCGACGCCCAGGCTCGCAGTTCCCGGAACCGGAGCGCATGGCTCCGCTCACGCACATGCAAAATTGCCCCGCACGCGGCGAACTTTGCACGGTACCGGTCGATGGAATGTGCGCATCCCGGTCCCTGATCGCGGCGGAGGCCGGCCGTTCACGCATGCGCACGTATCGGAAGGGATGGCATGCGAGTTGCAGGATATCTCCTGCGCCCCGAGGGTTCGGCGCCTCGTGTGTCGCCGATTCGGGACAGAGAAAGGACAGAATCATGGAACTCAATGCCCGGCACACCCGCCTGACATTGCTCGACGTCATCACGACGGTCCGCGGTCTCACGGATGACGACGAAGAAGCGGCCGAAGTGATCAATCACATGCTGCGCTCGGAGCACATCCGCTTCGTCTCCGAACCGCCGCGCGAGGAGCTCAAGCAGTTACTGCAGTGAGCGTTCGGTCGACTGACAGCGGAGTCTCGCACGCATCGCGCGCCCGGACCGGGGCGTGCGAGGTTCATGGTGCGCAGGACATCGCACGTGCCGACGTGAGTCCGCTCACCGTGCTCGTGGTCGACGATCATGCAGATGCCGCGGAAGGAGTCGGCGCGCTCCTTTCGGCGATGGGGCACCGCGTGCGGGTGGCGTACGACGCCCGTCAGGCGCTCGAGATCTTCCGCGCGTTCCATCCGCAGGTCGTGTTCATGGACCTCGACATGCCCGAGATGACGGGGCTGGAGGCAGCCGCCCGGATCCGTCTGATGCACGGCGGTACCGCCTGCGCCATCATCGCCCTCACCGGCTGGGGCTCGGACGCGCATCGCCGTCTCTCGCGCGATGCCAGCATCGACTATCACGTCGTGAAGCCGGCGAGCGCGGAGAAACTGCAGGGCATCCTGCGGCGCGTGCACGCCGCCTGATCGCGGAGCGAATCGCTGAACGGTCAGCCGCAGCGCATCAGCGCGGCGCCGGAAGAATAACCTCCACCGAACGCCACCATCAGCGCGAGATCCCCGCTTCGCAGAAGATGGCGATGGCGGACGAGCGTGATGGCGGTGCTCGCGCAGCCCGTGTTGCCGAGCTCTTCGACCGTAGTGGCCACTCGCTCCGGCGCGATGCCGAGCTGCCCGGCGACGCGGTCCAGAATCCTCCGGTTCGCCTGATGCGCGATGAGGAGCCGCAGATCTCCGGCGGCGATGCCGTGACGGTCGAGGAGCTCGCGAGCCGCTTCTTCCATTCCCTGGCACGCATGCTGGAAGACGTCGCGGCCATGAGGCATCACCAGCCCTTCGCCTTTCGGTGTCAGGAACACGCCTTCCGGTCCCTGCCCGAGGTGACCGAGCCCGGCTGTCGTCACGTCCACGATCTCGAGCGCCTCGGCTCCCGACGACTCCCGGCTCACGAGCACCGCCGCGGCTCCGTCGCCCCACAGATGACCCGACTGGTCGTCGTCGTCGCTGCAGTAGAGGCTGTTGTGCTCGACCGCCACGATGAGCGCGGTGCTGGATCTCCCCGACTCGAAGTATGCCGCGGCGAGCTCCAGCGCATTGATGAACGACGAGCAGGCCGAGGAGATGTACAGCGCGCGCGCCGCACGCAGCTCGAAGCGCCGCTGCACGACGTGCGCCATCGTTCCGATGGTGTCCCACGGCGTGTACGAGCAGCCGATCACGAGGTCGATGTCGGGCAGCCCGCCGGGCAGCGTCTCGGCAAGCCGTGCGACCGCGTCCACGGCCATCGTGTTGGCGTTCTCCCCGGGCGCGGCGCGGCGGCGTTCACGAATGCCGGTGCGCCGTTCGAACCACTCGGGTTCGCGGCCCGTACGGGCGCTGAAATAGCGGTTGTCCACCACCCTCGCGGGCAGATACTCCGCCAGTCCGCAGATGTACATCTAGCTGGGCTGCCTTTCGGATCGAGCTGAACTGTGGGTGGCCGGCAGGACGGGACTTCGTTCAGGGTGCGGCCCGGGCCATGCGCGGCGCGCATGTTAACGGCAGAATGGCAGGAATCAACTGCCTTGCACCGCCGGCACCGTTTCACCTCCGGATACGGGGCTCCTCACTGTACAATGCCTCGCCCATGCTGTGGCTCAAGGCACTGCACATCTCTTTCGTCGTCACCTGGTTCGCAGGGCTCTTCTACCTGCCGCGCCTCTTCGTCTACCACGTGCAGGCGACGGACGCGACGAGCCTGGAGCGCTTCCAGGTCATGGAGCGCCGCCTGTTCGCCATCATGACCATCGGTGCGGTGCTGGCGGCGGTGTTCGGCATTGCCATGCTCGTGATGGCCCCGGCATTCCTCGAGCTCGCGTGGATGCGGATCAAGCTGGTGCTCGTAGCCGTGCTCGTCGGCTACCACGTGTGGTGCGCACGCCTCATGGCGGACCTTCGCACGGGGCGCAATCGCCGCTCGCACCGCTGGTACCGCTGGTTCAACGAAGTGCCGGCGATTCTGCTGCTCGCGATCGTCATACTCGCCGTCGTCGAGCCCGTTCGCTGAATCTTTCCGCAGGTCCGTACGCACGGCGTGTTGCGCCGGACCCACGGCCAGGGCACCGTTCTCGTGGACCGGATCCGGATCGAATCACATGGCGCTGCGCGTATCGGAAGAGACGCGCGGCCGCGCGCCGCGCACGGCGAAGCGCGGCGGCCAGCGCTCGGCCGTACGTGCCAGCAGATTGTTCACGCGCGCCTGAACCTCGCTGCGCAGATGCGCATCCTCGGGCTGCCCCGCCGTGTCGACGCGCACCAGCGCATTCGCGGTTTCGATCGCCCGGGCACGCAGCTGCGCGATGGTTTCGCCAGGCCCGACGATGAGCGGCACGTCCACCGTGATGCCGATGTGCCGCTCGCCGTCCGGCCGCTCGTGGGAAACGAAGACCACGTAGGCGATCGCGCGGGATCCGTCGTCCGTGAACTCGAGGCGTGCGACGTCGGCGGCAGTGAACAGCATCGAGGGCTCCCGGTTCTCCGTCCCGTGGTGTTTCGAAAGGGGGCGAAACTGCGGCAAGCAAGTTCCGCGCCTGCACCAGGCCGGATGCGGGCAGGAGCCGGCACGAGCGGTTTTTCGCTGCGTGCCGTTGCAGATTTACAGTGGAATCACCGCCCCGCGAGGCGGGCGATCACGTAAAGCCGATCCAGCGTCCCGCGGCGACGATGGTCACCCAGAAGGTCAGTGACAGTGCACCCGCGATCCGCGCGCGCAGCGGCGGTGCACCCCGCTCCCAGCGCACCATGTCCCGCCCGGTCACGAAATGGAACACGAGCATGTTCACGCCCGCGAGCGCGAGCACGACCATCTTGAGCCGGAAGGGCCCGTTATCGAAGTAGAACGCCGCCTTCGACGAGAAGAGCAGGAAACCCGCGACCACCGTCACCGCGAACGCGCTCCACGTCCACGGCAGTGTGCTCGAGATCAGCTCGCTCACGCTGCGGTCGCGGTTCGCGACGTTGAGGAGCCTCAGGTCCATGATCGCGACCGTTCCCACGACGATCGCGAACGCCAGAACGTGCAGCGACTCGAAGATCGGGAACAGCCACGACGACTCGGCGATCGCGATGGCGAAGGGCCGGCTCTCGAGCCACACCATCATCTCGGGCAGCGACACTTGGAATCCCCCGTCAAGTTCGGAACGTCGATGCGAGGTGCGATCCGCTCACTGCGGGCGCCATCTCAGGTGTACGCGATCAGGCGCCCTGCCGCGACGATACCCGCGCAGAGGAGCAGATTCGCCGCGCCGATCGCCGCGCCGAGCCGGCGACGGCCGGACGTTGAGCTGAAGTACCCCGGATCCCGCCGCACAGAGCGCTGCACCAGCAGCGTGAGCAGCACGAGCGCGACGATCAGCAGCATCTTGAGCCAGAAGGTGCCGTTCTGCAGCTCGCGCGCCGGCTCGGTGATCGTGAGCAGCACGCCGGTGACGAACAGCACGGCGAGCGCGATCCAGACCCACGGCAGGAAGCTCCGTGCGATGTGCGGCAGATCGGGACCGCGACGGACCACACCGAGCAGACGGATGTTGATCATCGCGATCGCCGTCACGATGGCGGCGATGGCCAGAATGTGCACGGTCTGCACCGTCGGCACGAACCAGCTCGTGCTCGCGAAGAGCTGACTCAGCGCCGTCGCGGCGAGCCAGTTGCTGAAACTCTCGAGCATTTTCCCCCTCTCCCGATGCCGGTACGCGTGCGGCGCTCACTCGAAGAGCACGCGGCCGGATTCGTCCACCGGATTGCGGTCGTTCTCGTTGCAGATGAACTCTATGAGCTCCGCGTCGCGGTGGCGCCTGTACGTAAGTGTATAGCTCCAGGGCTTCACCAGCGCCTCCGGATCTTCCACAGTGATCTCGACGACGAGCGTGTCCGGATCGTCCTTGGCGAGATGAATGCGCTCCAGGATGCGCATCTGCGGGCTGTGCTTCATGCCCATCGCCATCTCGACGGTCTCCTTGATCCCGACCGTCTCGACGACCAGCGTATCGCCTTCCCAGCGGCCGATCGAATGGCCGAAGAAGCTGGGATCGAGGTCCTCGGGATCCGGATGCGGCCGCCCGTCGGTGTAGATGTACCGCCATGCCATCCATGCCTCGTGATGCGTGATGACGCGCCCGGGCACGAAAAGGAATTCGATCGGATACTGGTTCACGCCCATGATGCCCGGCATGCCGGGCGGCAGGCAGTACGATCCGCGGCGCGCGACCATGCCGTCCTTCTCCTCGACCTCGCGCACCCAGGCCTGATAGGCCTCGAGATACCTGCCCTTGAGCTCCGGCCGCGGACGCGATCCCGGCGGAGTACGGTTGAGAATCCAGACTCCTCCCCAGTCCGGCAGCGAATCGAGGGCGGCGTAGTTTCCCCTGGGATGGCTGGCGACGGACTTTCCGGCGCCCTGCGGCGGCTCCTGCGCCGCAGCGGACGTGCTCGCGCCGACGAACAGCGCTCCCAGAAGGAATACCGCGTGCCTGTACGGAAACTTCATCGACCCTCCCCTCCGCGAACCGCTCACGTGCACGGGACACTGGCGCGTATCGCTCGTCTCAGAGTATAAGAAGAAACCGCATCTTGCGTCGCATTGGTTGTCATTGGCAACATTGGGTCCGGCAATGAAGAGAGCAAGCAGATCCGGCCTCGCGGCCGCCCTGACCGTCGCGGCGCTCGCCCTCGCTCAGGGCGCCCTGGCGCACCACTCCTTCGCGATGTTCGACCAGACGAAGGAGATCCCGCTCAAGGGCGTCGTGAGGGAATTCCAGTGGACCAATCCGCACGCCTTCATCCACCTCGAGGTCCCGAACGAATCGGGCGGCACGGACCTCTGGGCCGTCGAGCTCAACAGCCCCAACAATCTCAAGCGTCAGGGCTGGAGCCGCACGAGCCTCAAGCCCGGCGACAAGGTGACGCTGGTCCTCAATCCGCTCAAGGACGGCTCCAAGGGCGGCCTGTTCGTGTCCGTGACCCTGCCCGACGGCACGGTCCTCGGCGATGCCACGCGCGCGGGACGCACCGGCCCCATCAACGTGCCCACGGTACGATGAAGGCCTCTCCGGCGCCCCGGCATCCGGTTCAATCGGGAGGGAGCAAGACGATGAGAGCGATGACGAAAGCCGCGTGCGCCGCGATCCTGCTCGGGCTGTCGGCGCCGGCATACGTTCACCACTCCGGAGCGGGATTCGACCGCTCGAAGACGATCGAGCTCGTCGGCACCGTCCGCGAGTTCAACTGGACCAACCCTCACGCCTCCTTCAAGGTCGACGTGGTCGACGCGGACGGCAAGGTCGACACCTGGGCCATCGAGATGAACAGCCCGAACAACCTCGTCCGCCAGGGCTGGAAGCGCACGACCATCAAGCCCGGCGACAAGGTGAAGGTGGTCGTCAATCCGCTGCGCGACGGCCGGCCCGGCGGCTGGTACGTCAGCATCACGCTGCCCGACGGCACGAGCCTCACCGGCGAGCCGCCCCGCTAGGGCGGCTCGCGATCACTTCGCAGGAGCCGAAGCTCCTGCCGACTCGCGCTGACGCGCCTCGAGCGCCGCCTCACCCTTCTCGGTGCTCGGCAGATTCTCGTTGAGGTTCGGCAGACACTCGACCTCGGGGATGTCGCTGTAGTCCACGCGCATCCAGCGCTTGGTGCTGCGCCACTCGCCCTTCCAGTTCTTCGGATCGGTCATGATGTACTCGATCTCGAGCGTCCTGCCCTCGTCCTTCATCCGCACGCGCTCGATGATCTCGAACTCGTCCGAGATGGGGATTCCCGTGTCGATCCAGTGCTCGTTCGTCTCGAAGTACTTGGTGTGGATCACGAGCTCGTTGCCTTCCCACCATCCGATGGACTCGCCGTTGTAGGTCGGAACGACGATGTCGGGATCCGAGTGCTTGCGGCCGTCGAGGTAGATGACCCGCAGGCTGTTGTTGAAGCCCGAGATCATGTAGATCGCCGTCGGAAGCTGGATCATCGCGATCGGCCAGACGCGGGTCATGATCATCGGCATGCCGGGCGGATAGCACTGGCCGATGCTGTCGCGATAGCGCTTCCCCGCCGCGCGCGCCTCGGCGGCTTCCTTCAGCGCCTGCCGGCCCGCCTCGTAGAACTCCGGGTACGGCGGACCGAACATGAAGTCGTTGAAGGAGCGGCGCAGATCGATGAACCACGTGCCCGTGACGTCGAACGGCGGCTTCGGGCGCGGCTTGGCGAGATTCTGCGGCGCCAGGGCACCGTAGTAGCCGTCGTGCTTGTGCGAGAGCTCGTCGATCCGCTCCTGCGTGAGACCCGGCCGCGGCGGCGGGAGGTACTTGCCGAGGTCCTCCGTGGACGACTCCTGCGCATGCGAGAGCGGCGTCGCCAGCATCAGCAGTACGGGCGCGAGCCTCAGAGCTTCACGAAAAGCCATCCAGCGAAACATTCCCGCATCTCCCCTCACGGCGCGTTCGCGCCGGCTGTGCGAATGAAATCCAGCACCGGACCCGAGAGCGACTCGTCCGCGGTGCCGACGGCGTAGGTTTCAGAAAGATGTGAGTGCGCCGGCAGCAGCACGTGCGGCACGGATCTGCCCGTCTTGCGGCGCGCCTCGATGAGCTTCGTCGCCTCGACCCTGAAGCTCTCCGGATCGAGCTCGGCGTACGTCACGAGCAGAGGAACGGGCGTCTCGAGCAGCCCGGGAAGCGAAGAGCGCTCGGCATAGCGCGACACGTCGTCTCCGTAGTACGCCTTCCAGACCGAGACCTCGCGCGGATCGAGTTCGTAGAACCCCGAGGTGAGGATCGCTCCGGCGACGCCCGCATCGCGTCCCGTGCGGGTCATGTGCGCGAGGTAATCCGCCGCGTGCGCCGCGCCGGCCGAATGTCCCCACAGGAAGATCCTCCGCGGATCACCGCCGTACGCGGCGATGTTCGCATGGAGCCAGCGCACCAGCGCCTCGAGATCCTCGATGCCCGACGGGAACTGGTGCTCCGGCGCGAGCCGATAGTTGACGTTGACACCGACCAGTCCCTTCGCGACGGCCCACAGCATCACGTTGTCGTAGAAGGGAGAACCGGGCGTGCTCTTGGCTCCACGCGTGAATCCGCCGCCGTGGATGAACACGACGACCGGCTTGTCCCGGCCCCTGTCGGGAGATGTGAAGACGTCGAGCACGTTGCGCGGATGCGGACCGTACGCGACGTCGCGCGTCACCGACACGCCCTCGTACGGCTCCTTCGGATGCAGCGGCGCATAGAGGGCTGCGGTGCGCTGTCCCTCGATGCGCGGACCGATCTCGCGCAGCGCCGCCTCGATCTCGGGCGGCATGCCAGCGGGCCGGCTGCCGGCCGTATCCTCGGTCGTCACAGGGGAGCTCTCCTTGCGGCGGACGGGCGGCGTTTCCGTGCGCCCCGTGACCGGATTGGCGTAGTGGAAGGGAATGTCGTAGATCGCCGGGAACATCTCGAACGTCAGGGTGGGCGGCGCATCCGGCGGCAGGTCGCTGCTCGGCCCGGGCACCTGGCGGTTCGCGCTCCTCGCCCAGCCGCCTTCGTAACTCGCGGTGAACGTGTTGTACGCGTGCACCTTGCGGAATTTCCACACGCCGTCTTCCTTCACGAGCTCGTTCTCGTAGATCGCGCCTCCGTGTGAGGCACGCGTGCCGAAGCTCATCTGCTGCAGCATGCGCGAACGCACGCGCGCGGTGGTTCCATCCTCATCGAGCGTGATGACCGGCTGCAGCTTGATGTGATTGCCGAGCCGTCCCTCCACCGGTCCCTCGGTGCCGCGGCCGAAGACCTTCAGGAGGAACTCCCGCACGCGCTCCCGGCCCCTGTACACGCCGCGCTGCGCGAGCTCCATCGAACCGTCTCGCGCGAAGAGGTCGGCGAGATCGTTCCAGAGATTCTTGTCGAGATAGTAGCCGTAGGCGTTCTCGAGGTTCTCGATCTCGTGGACATCCTTGACGCGCTGGACGCGACGCTCCGCATCTGCGAGCGCGGCCTCGACGTCTTCCACCTGAGGAATGCGGACACGCCGCACGGCCGGCTCGAGCACCGCCGCGGCAAGCCTGCGATCCGGCGCGCCGACGAGCGGATAGCGGGGCGCACCACCCGTCACCGGATTGCGGTAGTGGAACGGCGGAACGTAGGCCTTCGGGTAGATCTCGTAGAGCTCGGTGGGCGGACGGTCGGGCGGAAGCTCCGTGCTCGCGGCTGGCGCGGGCTTTGCGTCCTTCGCCCAGCCCTGATCGTAGTCCGTGATGAACGTCGGGAAGTAACGCACGGACTTCAGTTTCCAGACACCGTTCTCCTTCACGAAGGCGTTCTCGTAGATGCCTTCGCTCCATAGGCCATGGCTGCCGTGCACCCCGGTCATGGCGAGCTCGCGGCTGCGCGCACGCGCCGTGGCTCCGTCCGGCGCGACGGTGACGAGTACCTGGAGCTGCAGGTGATCGTTCAGCCAGCCGTCCTCGAGCCCCTGGGGTCCCAGCAGATCGAGAAACCTGCGGATGCGCTGCTTTCCGACGTACACGCCGCGCTGCCCGAGCTCGATCGTGCCGTCGTCGGTGAAGAGATCGGCGACGTGATCCCACATCGCGCGGTCGAGATAGTAGCCGTAGACGCGCTGGAGGTTCTCGATCCTGAGCTCGTCCTCGAGGAGCGTCACGCGGTGCGCGAGCTCGCTCGCGCGCTGACGAAGCTCGCGGTCGCGGCGTGCCGTGGCCGGCTGCGGCGCCGGCGTGCTCCATACGCGCGCCCAGTCCGTCGTGCCGGGATTGCCGTAGTGGAACGGCGCGATGCACGCCTTCGGAAAGCCTTCGCACGCATCCTTGCGCTCCGCGTCCGGCGGATGTGCGAGCTTGCGCGGCTCACGCGCGCGTGGCACCTCGGGCGCGACCCAGCCGGTTTCGTACGGCGCCCCGAATCCGGCGTGGTAATCGAGCCGGCGGATCTTCCAGACGCCGCTCTCGCGGGCGTACTCGATCTCGTATACGCCTTCGGCCCACGTGGCGTTGCGCCCGTAGGTGCCGAGCATCGCGAGCACACGCCAGCGACCCTTCGCCGTCGTGCCGTCGGGCCCGAGATGGATCACCGGCTGCAGCGCCATGTGGTTATAGAGGCGCCCGTCACCGAGGCCGAGCCGGCCGACCTCGCCTCCGCCAACGTTCATGTAGAGATGTCTGCGGATGCTCTCCCTGCCGATGAAGACGCCGGCGGGATAGCTGGCGACTGCATCCTCGGTGAAGAGCGCAGCGAGGTCCTCCCACATGCCCTTGTCGAGGTAGTAGCCGTAAGCGCGCTGCAGCCGCTTGATCGCATGCACGCTCTCCGCCGCGGCGACCTCCGCCTCGAGGCGGTCGAGCCGCGCATGCAGGCCTTCGCTGCCACGCGCGGCATCGATGGAGCCGAATGCGAGCGCCGCAAAGGCCGCCGCGAGCAGGGAGAGCTTCGCGCGCATACGCCTGCCTCGGGCGTGCCTTCAGGCCGACAGGATGTGGGCGATCGGATCGATGTCCGCGAGCTGCATCACCGGCACCGCCGGACGGCCGTAGGGAATCGGATAGGCATACGGCGGAAAGTGCCCGCAGGCCGCATCGATATCCCAGCCTTCGTCCTGCACGGGGACCTCCTCCGCGGGAGCCGCGATCTGCGCAGCCGCGCCGGGCACGCTCCCGAGAGCCGAGAGCGGCACCAGCGAGCCGACCGCGACGCCGCCCGCTGCAAGACCCACCTGAGTCAGGAACTCGCGTCGAGTGGAATCGAAGGTGCTCCGGGACATCACGCCTCCTTCACCGGCGGCAGGCTGGAAGCCGGGAACCAGTTCGTGTGCGTGCCGCTGCGCAGACGGAACGGCAGTTTCACGGTGGCGATCGCGCCCTCCTCGATCCTCTGCGCGTCGAAGATGAGGAGATCCGAGGTCATGGACTCGTAGTTGCTCGCGACGGCCATGACGTAACCGTCGCCCTCGTGCTGCGCGTTCTTGCGCGGCACGAAGCACGGCTCCTGCAGGCTCTGCACCGGCTCGACGTACGACTGCTTCACCTCGCCGGTACGCACGTCGAGACGCTGCATGACGTTGGTCGTCATCCGCGCCATCCCGGGTGCCCGCTGAGTGTCCGCGGGCCGGCTGGGATCGCGGCTGGTGACGAACGCATAGCGGTAGTCGAGCGAGAGGAAGCGATCGTCCATGCGGGGCAGGAAGCCGTTGACCGTCGACACGACCTCTTCCTCGAAGGTGTCCCTGCGGCGCGACCTCATGTCGAAGGTCCAGCGGCGGATCTGCGAGGGATCGCGCTCGCCGTCCGACGTCGGCAGCTCCATGGTGATCTTGCCGTTGCGGTCGGTCGCGTTGAGGAAGTGCAGCGTGTTGCGCGCCGGCCCCCTGAACCAGCGGATGTCCTTCGCATCGCCGTCGCGCGGCAGAATGCCGACCATCGTGGGACGGCTGCCGTCCCACTCCCACATCGGCTCGCCGGCCTTCAGGCGCTCGAGGCTCGTGACGCGCGCGACCACCGGGAAGATGATGTACTTCTGAGTGATGGCGATGTCGTGGATGATCCCGACGTAGGGCGCCTTGAACCACACCTCCTTCACGACCTCGCCCTGCGCGTTGATCGTGTACACCGCGACGTCGTCGGTGAGATCGCCCTTCGCCTGGTAGCCGTAGGCGATGAGCTCACCCGAAACCGGATCCACCTTCGGGTGCGCGGACATGCTCACGGCCTTGTACTTGCCGTTGAAGTCCCAGGGTCCGTAGGTCTCGAGCGTGTGCGGATCGATGTGCCACGGCAGCGCGTCCTCCTTGAGCACGAGGAGCTTGCCGCCGTGCCAGTAGGCGTGCGTGTTGGCAGCCGAGCGATCGAGATGCCGGACGCTCGGATCGTCCGTGAAGCTGTTGCGGTAGACGCCGAACAGCCTCCGGCGCGCCTTGCGCTCGGCCATGAGGCGCGCCGTCTTGATGTAGCGTCCCCTGTAGTCGACTGAGCCGTTCGCGAAGCGGAAGGCGCTGATGTGGCCGTCCCCGTTGAAGCCCGTCATCCAGTCGTTCTTCGGGGGCGGATAGGCGAAGTCGCACTGCATGCGCACGAACGTGCCTTCGATGTCCGAGGGGATCGTGCCCCAGACCTCACAGTCGTACACGTCTGCCTCGAACCGCGTCGGACTGTTGAATCCGCGCGGGAACATCGGGTGTCCCCTGAAGTCGACTGCCATTCTTGCTCTCCTGCGGAGTCACGGGCGCAGCGTATCTCTGTACTCATGTTCTTCCGCCGCGACGGCGCGCCCCGCCGCCGCGGCGGTCCCGAAGGGGAACACCGGCCGCCTGCATCGCGAGCCGGATCGTATTCCATCAGAAGTCCTTCCTGAACGTGATCGCCCACTCGCGCGGACGTCCCGGCGTACCGGCACGCGCGGCGCTGACCGCTCCGGTCGCAGTGGTCGCCGGCCCGAGCTGCTGCCAGTAGAACTTGTCCGTGATGTTCGTGCCGGAGAGCGCGAGCGACCAGTCGCCTCGCGGCGGCACGTAGGTGAGTCGCGCGTTGTAGATCCCGTAGCTCGGGATGATCCAGTCCGGCTTGATCTGCGGCAGGTTGATCGGCCCGTTGGTGCGATGCGACTGATAGAACCAGTCGACGCGCGGCGTGAGCGTGCCCCGGTCCGCCAGCCGGAACGCGTACTGCAGTCCCGCGCTCATGTTCCACTCCGGCTGCACGAGCGATGACGGATGGCGGTAGGCCTGGTCTCCGGGCTCCGCATCCACCTCGAACTCGTTGTAACCGAGCGAATAGTTGAAGGCGAGACCGTCGATCGGGAAGGCCGTCAGCTCGAGCTCCGCGCCCTTCACCGTCGCCGGCACGCTCGTGTAGAAGAACCAGCTGAAGCCGATCGTGCCCTCCATCGGCGTGCCCGGCGGACAGACGCCTCCGGCGAGCTGATACAGCGGACCCGGATCGGGATCGTCGTAGGCGTTGCACTGCGTGCCGTTGATCTGCACGAGGCGCGGGTCGTAGTCCATGTAGAAGAGCGCGGTGTTGATCCGCAGCCTGCGGTCGAACAGATCGAGCTTGCCGCCGAGCTCGTAGTTCACGACCTCCTCGCCCGGAATGGGCTTGAGCTGCCCGGGCGTGAAGATGCGCGGCGTCGAGCCCGGCGAACGGAAGCCGGTCGCGACCTGGGCATAGAAGAACATGTCGTCGGTCGCCTGGAAGTCGATGCCGACCTTGTAGTCCACGCGGCTGTCGCCGAACTCGAGCGGCTCGTCGACGACGATCTGGTTGTAGTGGCGGAAGGTGTTCGACTTCTGCTCGTCGGTGTAGCGTACGCCGCCCGAGATCGCGATCCGGTCCGTGAGGCGGAAGTTCGCGTGCACGAACCCGGAGAAGTTCTCGTTCGTGTAAGCGTCGTCGGTCACGAAGTTCTGCAGGCTGCCGAAGGCCTGGAAGCCCTCGAAGCCCGTCGTGTTGTACACCCGGCTCTCCGCGTCGTAGTAGAAGAGCCCGGTTGTCCACTCGAAGCGGTCGTTGAGCAGCGTGCCGCTCAGCTGGATCTCGGCCTGGATCTGCTCGTGCTCCTGCAGGACGTCCGTCTGGATGAGCGCGAACGGCGTCATGTCGCTGTCGTTCGACCAGGCGGCATCGTAGGTGCGATACGCGAGGATGAGCTTCGCGGCGACGCTGTCCGTCAGTCTGTAATCCGCGATGCCCGAGACGCCCCACGCGTCGAGCGTCTGGTCCTGCTTCATGTACTTGCCGTTCACGATGTCGCCGTAGTTCGCGTAGTTCGTGTACGGGTCGCCCGTGAGGAACCGCTCGTCCGTGGTGTACTGGATGCCGTAGCGGCGATAGACGACGTTGTTGCTGTAGAAGTTGTCGATCGCACCGCCTCTCGGCGTCAGCAGCGTCTCGACCGGCGGATCGTTCGTCTGGCTGGTGTAGTCCGCGGCGAAGTTGAGCTCGAGACGATCCGACGCCAGCGCCCGCAGCATCACCCGTGCGGCCTGCACGTTCTGCCCGCCCAGCGTGCCGAGCGCGCAGTCGCCGCTGCGCGGATCGACGGCCATCGGCAGCGAGAACGCGTTGTCCTCCGGGCTGCCGACCGGCACGGGATCGGGGTCGAGATCGGCATCCGGACCGTCGGGACCGAGCCCGTCACCGATGCCCGCAAGGTGCGGCGTGCCGCGCCGGATCATGTCGCAGGTGAAATCGAGATACTTGCCGTGGCCGTCGCGCCGCTTCGATACGCCCACGATGCGCGCGAAGAGCCTGTCCTCGATGAGCGCGAAATCGCCGACGGCCTTGACGTCGAGACGGTCGAACTGGCCGTAGGTCGCCTCGACCGAAGCCGTGCCGTCCCCCTGGGGCTTGCGCGAGATGAGCCGGATCGAGCCGCCGAGACTGTTCTTGCCGAACAGCGTGCCCTGCGGACCGCGCAGCACCTCGACGCGCTCGAGATCCATGAGGTCGAAGGACGAGCCGGTGAGCGTGCCGTGGTAGACATCGTCGATGTAGATGCCGACCGCCGGCTCGAAGGAGTAGGTGAAGTCGGTCTGGATGATGCCGCGCAGGCCGATCGTCTGCGTGGGACCGTAGTTGCTGACCGGCGGGCGGAAGAACGCGTTGGGCACCACGAGCCCGAGGTCGTCGACGCTCGTGAAGTTGCGCTGCTCGATCGCGTCCATCGTCAGCGCGGTGATCGCGAGCGGCGTCGTCTGGAGGTTCTCCTCGCGGTAGCGCGCGGTGACCACGATCTCCTGCACGTCGGCGGTCGACGCTGTGCTCGTCTCCTGCGCCGCCGCAGGCGTCCCCGCGCCGAGTGCCAGCACCGAAACCGCGGCAAGGGCGCCGCTCATGCACGTCCTGGTGCCCCCATCCCTCGAGTCCGGTCGAATGATCATCGAGTGTCCCCCTCCCCAATGAACGGATTGTCCGAGCCGGCGCCGGACCGACCGACGGGTCGCTCCCGGCGCGGCGAGCACGTGCGTGCATGCTTTCCGAATGCCGCCCTCAGCCTCCGATGTGAAAGACGCGCTCGGCATTCGCCTGGTAGATCCTGCGGCGATCGGCGTCCGGGATCGGCGCCGAATCCATGAACCGCACCGCCGGCGCGGTGCGCTCGTACGGGTAGTCGATGGCCCACATGACGTTCTCGACGCCGAGCTTCGCGATGACGTACGTGAGCACGTCGGGATCGTTCACGCCGCTCGTCGTGATGACGAAGTTGCGACGGAACGCTTCGACGGGCGGCGTCCGCAGCCGCGTGGCCGACCCCGGCGGGTGGAATGCGTCGTAGATGTTGCCGATGCGCCAGAGCCAGTACGGGAGCCCTTCGCCCATGTGGCCCAGCACGATCTTGAGGCGCGGGAACCGGTCGAACACGCCGGAGAGCAGCATGCGCGTGGCGTGCAGGCTCGTCTCCGCGTAGAAGCCCCACATGCCCGAAGTCATGCCGTACTCGCGACAGCCCTCGACGAGCAGATCGGACGGGCAGCGCGGGTGGATATAGATCGGACGGTCGAGCGCTTCCGCGGCTTCGAGAATCGGGAAGTACTTCGGGTTGTCGAGGTATTCGTTGTTGGTGTGCGAGTTGAGAATGAAGCCGTTGAGCTTCAGCTCGCGGACTGCCCGCTCCATCTCGCGCACGGCGGCAGCCGGATCCTGCGGGGCGAACGCGGCGAGGCCGGCGAAGCGGCCTGGGTGGCGCTCGATGATCCCGGCGAGAAAGTCGTTCGCCTCGGCCGCGATGCGCACGGCCGTTTCGGCGTCGAACATCTGCACGCCCGGCGAGGTGAGCGAGAGGACGTGCATGTCCACGCCGTTGGCGTCCATGTCCGCGAGGCGCTCGTCCGTGATGTCGAGCAGCGCTCTGCGGAGCCGCATGCGCTCACCGCGTGAGCCGGTGAACGAGCGCCACAGGGCGAGATCGGGATTGTTCCAGGTGCTGCGCCCGAGCGCGCCCATCGCTTCCATCTGCGCGGGCGTGGCGAACGCCTCTTCGGTGGCGATGCGGCGCCAGGCAACCTTCGCCGGCGCGACCGGAGCCTCGCCCGCCTCCGCGACGCGTGTGCCTTCCGCAAGCGAGCCGGCCGCGAGCGCCAGCTTCAGGAACGTGCGCCGATCTCCCCCCATCGCCCTCCCCTTCACGAACGGGCCGCGCGGCACAGACAGTGCACAAAACTCGTTGGCTGTGTCAACTACCCGTTTGTTGCGTTTGCGCCTCTTCTGCGGCTCGCCCGGGTACGATGCGAAGCATGCGCCCCATCCGCACACGCCGCCGCACGAGCGCTTCCCCGCGGAACCATGGACCGCCAGGGGATCGGCGTCTGGCGACCGCTCACGAGGTCGCATACAGTTGACCGTGACAACACTCGAGTCTCGGAGGGGCTTCATGGGGAGGTGCATGCCGGCCGCCCGCATCGCGGCGACTGCGCTGCTCGCGCTCTGCGCGGCAGGGCACCCGGCGGGATACGCATCCGACCGCGGACGCATCCGCCCCGCGCCGGCGTTCACTGCCGCTGAGCTCGGCGCCCTGCCCCGCGACGGCTGGATCACGAACGGCGGCAATCTCTACAACCAGCGCTACTCGCCGCTCGCCCAGATCGACCGCGAGAACGTCAAGGACCTCAAGGCCGTGTGGCGCACCTCGCTGCGCGGCTCGGGGATGTCGCCGAGGAGCGGGAATCAGGCCCAGCCCATCGTCTATGACGGCGTCATCTACATCATGACCGGCGAGAACGACGCCTTCGCCGTGGACGTCGAAACGGGCGAGATCCTCTGGGAGTACAGAGCGAACATCGACCCCGAGGTTGCCCGCCCGTGCTGCTCATGGGTCGGCCGCGGGCTCGCCATTGGAGACGGCAAGGTGTTCGCGGGTCAGCTCGATGCGAAGCTCGTCGCGCTCGACCAGCGGACGGGCAAGGTCGTGTGGTCGATCCAGGCCGAGGATCCGAAAGCGGGCTATGCGATCGCGAGCGCACCGCTCTACTACGACGGCCTTCTGATCACCGGCTTTGCGGGAAGTGACCTCGGAACGCGCGGCCGGGTCAAGGCGTACGACGCGAAGACGGGCAGGCTGCGCTGGACGTTCTACACGGTGCCGGGGCCCGGCGAGTTCGGCCACGAGACATGGCCGCAGGACAGCGACGTCTGGAAGTACGGCGGGGCCGCGGTGTGGCAGACGCCGGCCGTCGATCCCGAGCTCGGCCTGATCTACTTCTCCACGGCGAATCCCGGTCCGGTCCTGAACGGCGCGGTCCGCCCCGGCGATAACCTGTTCTCGGTTTCCATCGTCGCCATCGAGGCGAAGACCGGAAAGTACCGCTGGCACTTCCAGCAGGTGCATCACGATATCTGGGATTACGACTCGGCGAACCCTGTGATCCTGTTCGATGCGCCTTACGACGGAAGGATGCGCAAGGGCATCGCACAGGCGGGCAAGACCGGGTGGGTGTACATCCTCGATCGTGTGACGGGCGAGCCGCTCATCGGCATCGAGGAGCGGCCCGTGCCGCAGGAGCCGCGGCAGGCCACCGCGCCGACGCAGCCCTTCCCGATCGGCGATGCCATCGTGCCGCAGGAAATCGACATCCCGCCGGAAGGCTTCGAGCTCGTGAACCAGGGCCGCATCTTCACGCCCTTCGCCGACGAGCCGGTGATCTGGAAACCGCTCGCCGCCGTGAACTGGCCGCCGAGCTCCTACGATCCCGAGACGAACCACATGTTCATCTGCGCCACGGATGCGATGTGGGGCGCAGCGGGCGGTGACCCGGACTATCCCATCGAGCCGGGCGCGCTCTACTCGGGCAGCGTCGTTCATCGTATCGCGGCGCCCCGGCGCGGCATCTTCGCCGTCGTCGATCTGAAGACGAATCGGCTCGTCTGGCGACAGCAATGGGTCGACACGTGCTACAGCGGGTCGGTCGTGACGGCCGGAGGTCTCGTCTTCGTCGGGCGCAACGACGGTCGGCTGACCGCGCTCGACAAGAGCAACGGCAGGAAACTCTGGGAATTCCAGACCGATGGCGGCGTGAATGCACCGGCGTCCGTGTTCGAGCACAAGGGAAAGCAGTACGTCACCGTCCTTGCGGGAGGCACGGCGCTTGCCGGAAGCAAGCGCAGCGACGGCCTGTGGCTGTTCTCCCTCGACGGCAGGATCGAATCACTGCCGCGCGGCTCGGCGGATCCGGCGGGTCAGCAACCGCCGCGTGAAAGTCCGCCGACCGAGCGTGACACCGTTGCAGGCGCGCAGAAACCCGGCGCTGCCGCCGCGGCAGGCGGTGCCGCGACGCCGGCGCGCGCGCCCGATCCCGCGCGCGGGAAAGAGATCTACACCACGACGTGTATCGTCTGCCACGGCGAGACGGGCAAGGGCGGTACGCACGGCGGAGCACCGCTCACCCCGTCACTGACGCACGACTCCGTGATCGCGGTCGTCACGCGCGGCCGCAACGACATGCCGGCCTTCGGCAGCGCGTTCTCGCCCGAGGACCTGCAGGACCTCGCGGCGTACGTGCTCGAGCTGGCCCGGAAGTAGCCGAGCCAAACCGGTGCCGGGCGGCCGTCTCGCACTGTGCGCTCGGGAGACGACCGCGCGGAGCGCGTCACTTCTTCTTCGAGAGCACCTCGACGATGTACGCGCCGATGTCGCGCAGCTCGTCCCGAGTGAAGACGTCGCGGAACGCGGGCATGTTGTTCCGGCCCGCGCTCGTGACGTCGATGATGTGCTGCAGGGCGAGTCCGTTCACGAGCGGCGCACCGCCGCCCTGCCCGCCCTCGCCCGTCACACCGTGACACGCGGCACAGGCCTGCCGGTAGATGCGCTCACCGTTCTCGACGTTCGCCGCGCGAGTCGCAGCACCAGCGGCGCCGGGCGCTTCGTCACCGTGTGACGGCGGTGCGGCCGCACCGCCCCGCGCCGGTGCGCCGCCCGCGGTTTCCGGCTTCACCGGATCCATCGTGCCCTTGAGCGAGAACGCCCAGATGCCGTCGCCGCGCTTGCCGCCCGCGAACACGCCGCCGCCCGCGTGAACGACGACGTACTGCTCACCGTCGTACTCGAAGGTCGTCGCGGTGGTGTTGACTCCCGCATCGGTCATGAACTCCCACAGCAGCTCGCCCGTCGACTTGTCGAGCGCCGTGAGCCGTCCGTCGGTGCGGCCGACGAAGAGCAGCCCGCCTGCCGTCACGATCGAACCGCTGTAACAGATCTCTCGCCAGGCCTGGCGCCACTTCAGACGATTGGTGCGCACGTCGAGCGCGGCGAAGATGCCCCGGTCGTCGATCTGCGCCTGCCCGAATCGGCCACCCATGTAGACCTTGTTGGGTCCCGGCGTCTCGAGCGGCTCGCGCACCTGGAAGGTGCTGATGCGATCGGTTGCGCAGACGTAGAGCAGGTGCGTCTCCGGATCGTAGGAGCTCGGCGGCCAGTTCGCGCCGCCCATGGTGCCGGGCTTCACCATGACCTCCTCGGTCCAGAACGGCGTGAAGATCCGGCCCTTGTTCGGAATCTCTCCGGTGCCCGGAATGAGCCGCGCACCTTCAGGCACGATGTCGATTTCCTGCGGCACGATGGCATCGCCGATCGGGAAGGGCTGCGTCGGCGCGGTGGCCTGCCGCGGCTCCTGCGGCACGGGCCGCTCCTCGATGCCGATGAGCGGCTCGCCCGTCACACGATCGAGGATGTAGGCCCAGCCGGTCTTGCCGACCTGCACGAGCCCCTTGCGCATCCGCCCGTCGATCTCGGCGTCGAAGAGGATGACCGGATTCGACGAATCGTAGTCCCAGATATCGTGATGCACCTGCTGGAAGTGCCAGCGGTACTTTCCGGTCTTCGCCTCGATGGCGACGATGGAAACCGAGAACAGGTTGTCGCCGGGACGCACGCTGCCGTTGAGATCGGGCCCGGGGTTTCCGGTCGCGAAGTAGATGAGCCCGAGCTCGGGATCGACGGCCGGCGTCTGCCACATCGGCGCGCCGCCGTGCTTCCACGCATCGCTGTCCTGCGGCCACGTCTCGTGGCCGAACTCGCCGGGCCCCGGCACCGTGTAGAACGTCCAGCGCAGCCTGCCCGTCTTCGCGTCGTATGCCTTCACGCGACCGCGTGTGCCCATCTCGCCGCCGTTGAAGCCGGTGATCACCAGTCCGTCGTAGTAGAGCGGCGCACTGGTGATGCTGAAGCCGTCCTCCCAGCGTTCCGCCTGCACGGACCACACGACCTTGCCGGTGGCCTGATCGAGCGCGACGAGCTTGCCGTCGAGCTGACCCGCGAACACCTTGCCGTCACCGAGCGCGACGCCGCGGCTCGACCGGCCGATGGGATTGCCGGCACGCGGATCGAGATTGGCGCGGTACTCCCAGAGAATCCTGCCCGTCTTCACGTCGATCGCGAACACGTCGTTCGCGCCGTTCGAGACGTACAGCACGCCCTCGTACGCGAGGATCTGCGCCTGGCCGGAGTTCCCCGGGCCGGTGCCCGAGCCCATGCCGGTACGCCACACGGCCCTGAGGTCCTTGACGTTCTCGCGGTTGATCTGCGTGAGCGGCGAGTAGCGCTGGTTGTAGAGATTGCCGCCGTTCGTGATCCAGTTCCTCGTCGGCGGCTCGAGGAGCTGCCGGGCGGTGAACGCCGGGGCCTTGCGGATCTTCACGGCATCCGCATCCGACGCGAACGCCCGCTCCCCGACTCCCCCGCCGCCCAGTATCGCTGCGGCGGCAACGACGCCCCAGCACGTTCTCATCGTCGTCTTGCGCATGCGATCGATCCTCCCCCCTCCCACACGACAGAACCGATGCGTTCGACAATCGTTCTCACCGGCAACGAAGTCTCCGGCGAGCGGCGACGCTGCGAGCATAGAGGCGCGCGACGCGGGTCGGCAAGCAATGCCGATCGGCGGTGCGCGAAACGGGGGAAGACGGGGAGAAAAGAAAAGGGGCGGCGGTTCGGGGCCGCCGCCCCACCGCCGGAGGGGGCCCAGAAACAGCCGCCGACCCGCCCGCCGTCGTCGAGGTGCAGGCTTGGTGGGGCCGGGCGCGCGGGCAGCCCCCCGATGGTCATGATGTCGCCGCAGATCATCACGATGAACTCGGCGCCGGCCGCGAGGCGCACCTCGCGGATGTTCACGACGTGGCCGGTCGGAGCGCCACGCAGCTTCGGATCGGTGGAGAACGAGTACTGCGTCTTCGCGACGCAGATCGGATAGTGGCCGTAGCCCGCATCCTGGAGCTGCTGGATCTGCTGGCGGACCTTGGTGTCGGCCGTGATGTCCGAAGCGCCGTAGATCTGCGTCGCCACCGCCTTCATCTTGTCCCAGAGCGACGCGTTGTCCTCGTAGACGAACCGGAAGTTGTTCGGCTCGTCGCAGAGGCGCACGACCTCGCGCGCGAGCTCGAGCGCACCCTTGCCGCCCTCGGCGAAGTGCGTCGCGCGGATGACCTTCACGCCGTAGCGCGCCGCGCGCTCGATGAGGAGCTTGACTTCCGCCTCCGTGTCCTCGGCGCGGCTGTTGATCGCGACGACGCACGGCAGCCCGTAGCGGTTGCGCACGTTGTCGATGTGACGCTCGAGGTTCACGATGCCCTTCTCGAGAGCCTCGAGGTTCTCCCGGCCGAGATCCTTCACCTCCACGCCGCCGTGATACTTGAGCGCGCGGATGGTGGCGACGATCACCGACGCCGACGGCCGCAGCCCCGCCTTGCGGCACTTGATGTCGATGAACTTCTCGGCACCGAGATCCGCGCCGAATCCCGCCTCGGTGACCACGTAGTCGGCGAGCTTGAGAGCCGTCTTCGTGGCGATGACCGAGTTGCAGCCGTGAGCGATGTTCGCGAAAGGACCGCCGTGGATGAACGCCGGATTGTTCTCGAGCGTCTGCACCAGGTTCGGCGCGAGCGCGTTCTTCAGCAGCACGGTCATCGGACCGTGAGCCTTGAGGTCGCGGGCCCGGATCGGCTTCTGGTCGCGCGTGTAGCCGACCACGATGTTTCCGAGCCGCTCCTTGAGGTCCTTGAGGCTCGTTGCGAGGCAGAAGATCGCCATGATCTCCGAGGCGACCACGATGTCGAATCCGTCCTCGCGCGGGTAACCGTTGCCGGGACCGCCGAGGCCGATGACGATCTGACGCAGGGCGCGGTCGTTCGCGTCGACCACGCGCCGCCAGGTGATGCGGCGGACGTCGAAGCCGAGCTCGTTGCCCTGGTGGATGTGGTTGTCGATGAGCGCCGCGAGCAGATTGTTCGCGAGCGCGATCGCGGAGAAGTCGCCCGTGAAGTGGAGGTTGATGTCCTCCATCGGCACGACCTGGGAGTAGCCGCCGCCGGCGGCGCCGCCCTTGACGCCGAAGACCGGACCCAGTGCCGGCTCACGCAGGCAGATGATCGCCTTCTTGCCGAGCTGGTTGAGCGCATCGCCGAGACCGACGGTCGTCGTCGTCTTGCCCTCGCCGGCCGGCGTCGGCGAAATCGCCGTCACCAGGATGAGCTTGCCGTCCGGGCGGTCCTTCAGGCTCTCGATGTATTTGAGGGAGACCTTCGCCTTGTAGTGGCCGTAGGGCTCGAGCTGATCTTCCGGAATTCCCAGACGTTCGAGGGCGATCTGGGAGATCCGCTTCATCTTCGCCTGCTGGGCGATCTCGATGTTGCTCAACATGCGGAACTCTTCTCGTTGCGAGGAAACCCGTGGATTCTAGCGTGGTCCCCCCGGCGCCGGACCCCCGCAGAAGGACATAAGCCGTATCGGTCTGCCGAATATTCGGACGGCGCCAGACGCGTCCGGGCGGGCGCCCGCACGTTGAGCGAGAGCCGGCTTCGAGTATCCTCGGCGCCCGTGCCGGTACGGCAGATGAAGGGAGGACGGGATGACGCTTCTTCGACGTGGACTCATCGCACTGGCGGCGGCGATTCTGGCGACCTCGGCGCTCGCCAGCGGGCTGCCGACTGCGTCGCCCGAAGAGGTCGGTCTCTCGGCGGACCGGCTCGCACGGCTCGAGCGCGCGATGCAGGCCGAGGTCGATGCGGGTCGCAAGGCCGGCATCGTCACACTCGTCGCGCGGCGCGGGCGGATCGCACACCTGCGCGCCTACGGCATGGCCGACATCGAGTCCGGAAAGAAGATGCAGACCGATCACCTCTTCCGGCTGTACTCGCTCACCAAGCCGATCACGAGCGTCGCGCTGCTCATCCTCTACGAGGAAGGCAAGTTCCGGCTGACGGATCCGCTCGCGATGCACCTGCCCGCGTTCGCGAACGTCAAGGTGCTCGCCGGCACCGACGCATCCGGGAAACCGATCCTCGAGGATCCGAAGCGGCCCATCACGATCCAGGACGTGTTCCGGCACACGGCCGGTTTCGTGTACGCATTCGGTGACACGCCCGTCGACCGGGCGTACCGCGAAGCCGGCATCGACTTCGCGAAGCTCGGGTCGCTCAGGGACCTGGCCGACAAGCTCGCGCAGCAGCCCCTGCTCTACCACCCCGGTGAGCGATGGGTGTACAGCGTCGCGCACGACCTGCAGGCCTATCTCGTCGAGCACTTCTCGGGGATGCCCTTCGACGAGTTCTGCCGTCAGCGCATCTTCGAGCCCCTCGGGATGAAGGACACGTTCTTCGGCATCCCGAAGGACCGCGTCGCGCGCTACACCACCAACTACGGCCCCGACGAGCGCGGAAGACTCCAGGCCATCGAGAAACCCGGCTCCGCATCGAGCTCGCCCTTCGGCAGCTACGCCCGCTACACGGACATTCCTTTCGGAGGTCTCGGCCTCTCGTCCACGGTCACGGACTATCTGCGCTTCGCGCAGATGCTGGTGAACGGCGGCGAGCTCGACGGCGTGCGGATCCTCGGCGAGAAGACGGTCGAGCTGATGCGGACGAATCACCTGCCGCCGGGTGTCGCCGGGCCGGGTCCCGGATACGGTTACGGGCTCGGTGTTAACGTTCTCGAATCGCCCGCCGCCGCCGGCAACATCGTCTCGAAGGGCGCCTTCGGGTGGGCCGGCGCGGCGACCACCTGGGCGACGATGGACCCCGAGGAGGACATGGTCGCGATCATGTTCACACAGTACATGCCCATGGACGCCGCGCTCGCGGATCGCTTCCTGACTCTCGTCTATCAGTCGGTGGTTGAACGATGAATCCGCTCGAGAACGCCTTGCCCGCACCGCACACCCGTGCGTCACTCTACGCCGCGCTGGATTCCTATCTGGACGCGCTGCGCCGTCGCGATCCGTCGGCCGTCCGGTGGGCGCCGCGCGTGTACAACACGGAGAACAACGTCGCGCTCATGGTCGGCGACGGTCTGTGGGGAACGATCGTCGACTTCGGCACGTACGACCTGCGCTTCGCCGACCCCGCGAGGGGCCAGGTCGGCTGGTTCGGCACGGTGAAGGAGCCGCTCGAGGAATCCGCGATCACGATCCGGCTCGGCGTGGACGCGGAAGGCCGGATCGAGGAAGTCGAAACGCTCGTCGTGCGTCAGTCGGATTCGGGCATCAAGTTCGAGAATCCTCGCTTCGAGGACAAGCCGATCATGAACGAGATCGTGCCGCCCGAGCGGCGCGTGCCGCGGGAACGGATGATCTCGCTCGCGGACGGCTACTTCGACACCCTGCAGCTCAATGACGGGACGCTCTTCACGAAGTTCCATCCCGACTGCAACCGCGTCGAGAACGGCGTGCAGACGACGAACAACCCCGAGTTCGCGAAGTTCATACCCGTGGCCGGGCTCGGCTGCGAGGCGCAGTTCCGCCTCGGCAACTACCGCTACGACGACCGCCTGCGCGCCCGCCGCTACCCGCTCGTCGACGAGGAGCGCGGCCTGGTCCTTGCGGCCGCCTTCATCGATCACAGCGGCCGGCTCGGTGAGTATCGTCTCACCGACGGCCGCGTCGTGAACTCACCGCTGCGCCGCCCGCACACCTTCTATCTGTTCGAGCTCTTCAAGATCCAGGACGGGATGATCTGGCAGATCGAGGCCAATTTCATCACCGTCCCCTATCACATGCCCTCGCCCTGGGACGCGTGGCAGCGGCGCTAGGCGGACTGCATCTGGTACTTCGGCGCCCACCAGCCGTGGATCTGGCCCACGATGCGGGTCGGGAGCATCACGGTCGCGATCGGCCCCTCGTCGATGTGCTCGGCGTCGAAGACCAGCAGATCCGCCCGGCCGCCTTCGTTGTGTCGCGTGGCGACGCCCAGCAGATAGCCCACGCCCTCCGGCGCGTTCGCGCTCTTCGGCGCGAAGCAGGCTTCCGCGAGCGTCGTGCCCGGCTCGGCGCGGTAGAGCTGCGTCCTGCGCGTCTGGTGATCGAAGCGCGCGTAGCACGCGCTCGGCCGCTTGCCGGGATCCTTCGGCTCCGGATCCGGACACGGCAGGAAGCCGTAGCGGTACGGCACCGTGTTGTAGCGGTCGTCCTGGCGCGGCAGCGCCCCGATGTGATCGGGATACAGCACCTCGATGCCGTAGTCGCGGATGCTCTTTCTGCTCAGGTCCACCGACAGGCGCGTGATGCGGCTCGCGCCGCGCACGGGATCCCACTGCGTGCCGTCGCGGAACGGCATGAAGGGGAACGGATTGAACTCGGACATCTCGACGTCGACGTACAGCTTCTTTCCGTCGTCGAACGTTCCCATCACGTGCGTCGAGCTGCGCGTCGGGCCCTTGATCCAGCGGATGTCCCTGCCGTCGCCGCCGCGGCGCATGAAACCGAAGTACGTCGGCTTCGTTCCGTCCCAGGACCAGTGGATCCCGCCGCGCTTCATCTGCTCGTGATCGATGGCGAGCGGAATCACGTAGAACACGACGTGCCGCTGCGTCACGGCGAAGTCGTGCAGCAGCCCCACGTAGGGCACCTTGATCCACGCGCTCCACACGAGCTTACCGTCCGGCGTGTACTCGAACACGTTCACGTCGTCGGTACCGAAGCCCTTCGCCTCGTAGCCGAAGGCGATGAGGTTGCCGGTCTCCGAGCACACCTTGGGATGAGCGGTGAAGGTCTGGCTCTCGAGCTGACCGTCGAAGGTGTACACGGGATCGATCGTGTCGAGCGTGAACGGATCCATCGCGACCGGCGGGCTGTCCTCCTTGAGCGCGAGCAGCCGCTTGTTGAAGTAGATGACGTGCGTGTTGGCCGTTCCGCGCGTGAGCCCCTTGACGCTCGGGTCGTCGAGGTGCGGGTTGCGGTACATCGGGAAGAGGATCCGGTGCGCCTTCGCCTGCGCGAGGTAGCGCTCGTTGCGCACGAAACGGCTGCGGAAGCTCACGTGGCCGTTCTCGAAGCGGAACATGCTCACGTGCCCCTCCCCGTCGAAGGGAATGTTGCCCGGCGCGAGCGGGTACTGCGGGTCGGGCCCCACGCGATAGAACACGCCCTGCAGATCCTCGGGGAGCCTGCCCTCCACCTCGCAGTCGGCGATGTCGCATTCGAGCCTGAAGAGCCTCGGACGGCGCGACGCCTCGGCCGCTTCCGGTGCAGGCGGACCGCTCACCTGCTGCTGCAGCACCGAGAGTGTCGCCTCGGCGTAATGCGGCTCGTTCTGCGCGGCGGCGCGCGCCGCCGCGAGTCCCAGCGCGCCTGCACCTGCAGCCGCGCCGATCGCACCGCTCACGAAACTGCGGCGATCGATGTGCGTGGACTTCTCACCCGTCTCCGGCCGGTTTGCGCTCTTCTCAACGCTCATGTCGCAGGTTCCCCGCTTCGAATGATCTTTCGATTCTAGACCAGGAGCTTCCGGGCTCTCTCGATGGTCTCCCTGTCACCTTCACCGAGATCGACTCGCGGCGGGATCTCGAGCCCGCGCTGCACGGCAGGGCGCGCCGCGATGGCGTCGAGCCAGCGCCGCAGGTTGTCGAGCCCGTCGATGGACACGCCCGACCAGTCGTAACCGCGCACCCAGGGAAAGGTGGCGATATCGGCGATGGAGTAATCGCCCGCGAGATACTCGTTCCGGGAAAGCTGGCGGTCGAGCACCTCGAACAGCCGCCGCACCTCGCGCTGGTAGCGCTCGATGGCGTAGGGGATCTTCTCGGGCGCGTAGCGGTAGAACACGTTCGCCTGACCCATCATCGGCCCCACGCCCGCCATCTGGAACATCAGCCACTGGATGACGTGCGAACGTCCCTTCGGATCCGCCGGCAGGAATTTTCCGCACTTCTCGGCGAGGTAAATGAGGATCGCGCCTGACTCGAAGACGACGAAGTCATCGTTGTCGTGGTCGATGATCGTCGGAATGCGCCCGTTGGGATTCAGGGCGAGATACCAGTCCTGCTTCTGCTCCTGCTCCGAGAGCCTGATGTGACGCCAGGTGTACGGCAGTCCCATCTCCTCGAGCGCGATGGAGATCTTCCAGCCATTGGGGGTTTCGGCGGTGAACAGCTCGATCACGATCCGGCTCCTTCACGTTGCATCGTCATCGTCGTCCCTGCAGTGAGCCGGCGCGGGCCCGGACGCGAGCCTGGCCGCAACACCGGCGTTGAGCTGTGAAAGATAGCAGGGCTGCGCGGCGCGAGCGCACAGCGCGGCCGCCGATCGAGCACCGGAACGTCGGGTCGGGGGACCGGCCCGGACGGGCACGCTCCCGTCCGGGCCGTGATCAGACTAGAAGCTGCGCGTGAACTGGACGTACCACTCGCGCGGACGACCCGGCTGGCCTTCGATCGTGGGCTGACCGAAGACGCTCAGATCGAACTTGTTGAGGAAGTACTCCTTGTTCGCGAGGTTGTTGACGCCGAACGCCGCGCGCCACGTGCCGTTCGGGCTGCCCCACTCGATGCGTGCGTTGATGAGCTCGTAGCCGTCGGTGCAGCGCTGATCGATGGTCGCCGTGGACTGGGTGCCAGGATCGTCGGTGTGCAGGGTCGGACACGTCTCGCTCTGGCCGTAGACATCGAGACGCGGCGTGATCGTAGCGCCTCCCCGCGTCCCGAAGTTGTAGGACAGGGACAGGGCCCAGTTCAGCTCCGGAACGAAGACCGGGTAGTCGGAGAAGAGCTGCGTGACCGCGGCCCCGAGCAGGCCCGGATTGTCCTCTTCGTCGCCCTTGAAGTCCGTGTAGCCGAAGACGCCGGAGATCGTGAGCGCATCGATCGGCCGGAACTGGAACTCGAGCTCCGCGCCGGTGACCTCGGCCGGAATGTTCGTGTAGAACGTGCGCGAAGTGACCGCACCGGGCGGCGGCGGTCCGTTGACGTCGATGCACGTCTGGCCGAGGGAATCCGTGACCGCGTCCGGCGTGCCCGGAGGCACGAGACCGATGTACTGCCCGTCGTTGTCCGCGACGCACTCGGTGCCGCCGACCGGCAGGATGCGCTGGTTGTAGTCGATGTAGAAGGCGGCGACGTTGAGGCGCAGGCGCCGCTCGAAGAGATCCGACTTGATGCCGAGCTCGTACGAAGTGGCCTCCTCGCCGTCGACCGGCACGAACTGCGTGACCTGGAAGGGACGCGGATTGAACGCCTGCGGCCGGTAGCCGGTCGCCGCGGAGAAGTACCCCAGGACGTCGTCGGTGATCTTGTAGTCGATGCCGGCCTTCCAGTCGAAGCGGTCGTTGTCGGCCGAGCCGACCGAGCGGACGATGGTGTTGTCGAACTGCTCGTCCTTCGTGTCCTCGGAATAGCGCATGCCGAGCGTGAAGCTCAGCCGGTCGGTGACATCCCAGACCGTGTGCGCGAAAACGGAGTTGTTCTCCGATTCGGTGAAGTTGAGGCCGTTCACGAGGAACGTGGCGCCCGGCGCCTGGAACGCACCGATGGAAACCTGCTGGGCTGACGTGAATTCGCCCTCATAGTGGAAGTAGCCCACCGTCCAGTCCACCCGATCCATCGCACGGCCGCTGAAACGCAGCTCCGCCGTCGTCGCCTCGAAGTGCTGACGCCCGTCGACCGTCTGCTCGCCGAGCGGCGACTGGTCGGCATCGGTGGCGAAGGCGCTGTCGAACTCGCGCCGCGCGAGGATCAGCTCCATGCGCAGGCGATCGTTGATGCTCCAGTCCGCCTTGCCGGACACGCCCCACTGCTCGAGTGCGGTCCGCGGCTCGAACGCGATGCCCGTCGCCGGATCGCTGTACGTGGCGTAGCTCGTGTAGATGTTGGGCGGCAGGAAGCGCTCGTCGAAGGGCACGCCGAACTGCGCCTGCATCGCATCGCTCCAGGCCTGGAACGGACCGGGCAGCAGTCCGGTCTGGGGATTGCGCGCGATGGTGACGAGCGTATCGGCCCGCGCTTCGGAGTCGTCCTGCAGGAAATCGCCCGAGAGCGAGAACTCGAGGTCCTCCCGCGGAACGAAGCGCAGCGCGGCACGCGCGCCCGTCACGTCCTCACCGCCCTGCGTGCCGATCTTGCAGTCCGACGTGCGGTTGAAGATCCGGCGCGGCAGCGTCCCCGCCTGATCCGGGAACGCGCACGCGAAGTCGATGACCGTCTGGTGACCGTCGCGCCGCTTGGACACGCCCGTCACGCGGGCGAAGAGATTGTCCGTGATGGCGAAATCGTACGATGCCCGCACGTCGACACGGTCGAAGCGTCCGTAAGTCACGGAGATCGAGCCGCTGTCATCGCCCTGCGGTCTGCGGCTCACGTAGCGGATGGCACCGCCGATGGCGCCGCGCCCGAAGAGTGTGCCCTGCGGGCCGCGCAGCACCTCGACGCGCTCCAGATCGAGCAGATCGACCATCGAGCCCATCGTGACCGGATGCAGGACGTCGTCGAAGTAGATCGCGACGCCGGGCTCGAACTCCGGCAGAAAGTCGTACTGGCCGATGCCGCGGATGTACGCGGTCATCGTGTTGCCGAAGGCGGCCTGTGCCGGGCGCAGTGCGGCATTCGGAACCGTGTAGCCGAGCTCGTAGGAGGACGTGAAGTTGCGCGCCTCGATCTCGTCCGACGTGATCGCAGTGATGGCGAGAGGCGTCTCCTGGAGCAGTTCCTCCCGGAAGCGCGCGGTGACGACGATCTCTTCGAGCCCCTGGTCCCGCGCCGCGGTACCCGATTGCGCCGGTGTCTGGCCGAAGGCCGTCGAGACGGCGCACATGGCGCAGGTGCCGAGCAGCGTTCCGATGGAAGACTTCCGCAGCCCCATGATGCTCTCCATGGTCTCCCCCCTCAGTGCGGTGTGTCTGGTCAGCCCTCGATCGTTCGACGTCCGCGGGCGGTATGTAGCGCGGACTGCCGCACCGGGTTCACGGCAGTCCGCGATCAAGCATATGCACGGACCGCGGCGGCGAATGCGACCACAGCGGAAGAGATACTCGACTGACAGAGAACGACCCCGGCGGGCGAGGTCGAGGACCGCCGGCCGCACGTCCTGGACTGGCTGGGACCGGCCCCTCAGGCGCCGGGAGCCCTTTCCGATCCTGCGGCCTTCGCCGCCTCCGCCCGCTTCCTGCGCGCCCGGCGCGAGAGCATGTTGAGCCCCTCGACGAAAGCCGAGAAGGCCATCGCCGCGTAGATGTAGCCCTTCGGAACGTGCACCCCGAAACCATCGGCGATCAGTGCCGTACCGATGAGCAGCAGGAATCCGAGCGCGAGCATCACGATCGTCGGATTCGCGTGGATGAAGTTGGCGAGCGGATCCGCGGCGAGCAGCATCACCGCCACGGCGACGATCACGGCGATAACCATGATCGGTACGTGGTCGGTCATGCCGACGGCCGTAATGATGCTGTCGATCGAGAACACGAGGTCGAGAAGGATGATCTGGCCGATGGCGGCGGCGAATCCTGCACGCTTCGCCCGCGGCTCGAAGATGTCCGGCCCCGGATCCGGATCCACGTTGTGATGGATCTCCCTGGTCGCCTTCCACACCAGGAACAGCCCGCCCGCGAGCAGGATCAGGTCGCGCCAGGAGAACGCATGGCCGAAGAGCTCGAACAGCGGCTCGGTGAGCTGCACGATGAACGCGATCGTCGCGAGCAGCGTCAGGCGGAATATCAGCGCGAGCGAGATGCCGAGCCGTCGCGCCTTCGGCCGCTGCGCCTCCGGAAGCCTGTTCGTCAGGATGGAGATGAAGATCAGATTGTCGATGCCCAGCACGACCTCCATCGCGATGAGCGTGACGAGCGCCGCCCAGGCCGCGGGATCGGCGAGCAGTGCCGTGAGGCTTTCCATACGATCCAGGGATTCCGGTTATCCGCCGTTGCAGCGGCGTGCCGCACCCCGCGATTGTACCATCGGATGGAGCGCCGCGCTCTCAGACCGCGCGGCGCGCGGGAACGTTCCCCGTGTCGATACGCCTGATGAGCACCTTGTCGATGCGCCGCCCGTCCATGTCGACCACTTCGAGCTGCAGATCGCGCCACGTCAGCGTATCGCCGGGCTTCGGGATGCGTCCGAGCCGGGAGAGGATGAATCCGCCCACCGTGTGATAGTCGCCCGTCATGTCGCGGCGTCCCAGCTTCTCCTGAAGCTCCTCGATCGCGAGGTGCCCGTCCGCGAGCCAGGTGCCGTCGTCGCGCTGAACGATTTCGGGGCGCTCGCGACTGCCGACGTCCGGCAGCTCGCCGGCGATCGCGCGCAGCACGTCGATGGGCGTCGCGAGCCCCTGGATATCTCCGTATTCGTCGGTGACGATCGCGAGGTGGCTGCTCGAGCTCTGGAACTGTGCGAGGAGCTGCAGGACCGAGATGCCCTCCGGCACGTGCAGCGCCGGCTCGATGTCGACTTGGGGATCGAGATGTCCACGGCGGACCGCTTCGCTGAGATTGGCGAGAGTGATCATGCCGAGCAGGTTGTCGAGCGAGCCCTGCGCGACCAGGAAGCGCGCGTGCCCGCTCTGCCGCGCGCGCTGCCAGAGCTGCGGGAGCGGATCGTCGATATCGAGCCAGACGATGTCCTGACGGGGCACCATGATCGACTCGATCCGCCGGTCGGCGAGCGCCAGCACGCCCTCGAGCAGGCGCCGCTCGCTCGCGAGGAAGACGCCCCGCTGCGTCGCCTCCGCGATGAGCGAGCGGATCTCGTCCTCGGTCACCGAGCTCTGCGGTGCCGCCGACACCGGCAGTATCCTCAGCACCAGCTCGACGGAGCCGCGCAGCACCCACACGAGTGGCGTCATCAGCAGAGCGAAGCCGCGCATCACCGGCGCCACCGCCGCGGCGAGCCGCTCGGCGTTGTTGAGCGCGATGCGCTTCGGGACCAGCTCTCCGATGATGAGCGACAGATACGTGACGCCGAAGACGACGACCGCGTACGAGATCTCTTCGGCGTACGTGCCCGTGAAACCGAGCTCGCGGAGGTTGACGGCGAGATCCTGTGCGAACGTCGCGCCGCTGTACACGCCCGTGAGGATGCCGATCAGCGTGATTCCGATCTGGATCGCGGAGAGGAACGTCGTCGGATCGGCGAGCAGATTGAGCGCCGTCTGCGCACCGCGGCTCCCGCGCTCCGCCGCAGCCTGCAGACGTGCCCGCCGGGCGGATACCAGGGCCATCTCTGAAAGAGAGAAGAAGCCGTTGAGCAGCAGCAGCGCGAGGATGATCGGAAGTTCGGTCTTGAGCATGGTCTGAAGCGCATTCGCCGGCCGCACCGGGCGCCGCAACGGCCGGACGGCGGGCCATTGTTCAGGAACGCCGCCGGCGGCTCAACGCATCGATCGCACCAGGGGAGCGATCACATCGGGAACGGGGCTTGCTTGGAACGGACCGGCATGGACGAGGACCCCGGATGAAGGATCTTCTCATCGTCGCAGCGCACCGTCTCGGCATTCCCACCGACGTCGGCGCGGGACCCGGTGAAGGGCTCCCGGGAAACCGGATATGGGCCCGCTGGCCGCGCGACCGGCGCATCATCGCGCACGAGCTGCTGCAGCGGGTACTCGCGCTCGATGCGCGCGCCACACTGACACCTGCCGGTGCGAGCGATCAGTGGTGCGCGCGCTGCGTCGAATGGAGCTACACCGGCCGCTTCGAGGATGCAGTGGCGCGGCTCGCGATGCGGGTGACCGGGCCTCATTCGAGCAGCATACGGCTGTCCGATCCGCACACCGCGGCGAACGATTCCGAGGCACGCCGCGCCTGAGCTCGCTCGTCGCCGGAGCAGAATCACGCCGCTCGACGCGACACTCCCCGCCGTGGCAGTCTGGATCGCGGTGGGAACTCCGGTTTTCAGCTTCGCGATGCGTGTGTGGTCGCGCGCCATGCGCGCTCACGTCCGACTCGCCTGTGCGCTGTTCCTTCTCCTCGCTCTCGCAGGGCATGCCGGCGCGCAATCGTCGTCGAGTGAGCTCGCGGGCTACGTCGCGCGTCCCGATCCGGCGTATGCCTGGCGCGAGGTGAGCACCGGCCGCATCGGATCGGTCGAGTACGCCGAGGCCATCCTGACGTCACAGATCTGGCGCGGCGCAGAGTGGAAGCATCATCTCGTGGTGTTCCGCCCCACGCGGATCGGCGCCGGGCAGAAGCACGGCTTCCTCTTCATCCACGGAGGCCGCTGGCGCGACGAGCTCGAGAACGGCTGGTCCGGCACCCTTCCCTTCGAGGCGCGGCTTTTCGCCCGGCTCGCCGAAGCGCTGGGCGCGCCTCTCGCCGTCGTGCGCAACATTCCGCATCAGCCGCTCTTCGATCGCACCGAAGATGCGCTGATCGCCTATACCTTCGATCAGTTCCTGCGTACCGGAGAGGCCGACTGGCCTCTGCTGCTGCCGATGGTCAAGGCCGCATCGCGCGGCATGGATGCCGTGCAGGAGCTCACACGCGTTCGCTGGGGGGATTCCCTCGAACGCTTCACCGTATCGGGCGCATCGAAGCGCGGCTGGACCTCCTGGCTCGTTGCCGCGGTCGACAATCGTGTCGCAGGCGTTGCGCCGATGGTCATCGACATGCTGAACCTCCCCGCGCAGATCGCGCTGCAGAAGGCGACGTTCGGCGAGCTCTCCGAGGAGGTGCGCGACTACGACGCGATCGACCTGCCCGAGCGCGTCGACTCGGAGCTCGGTGACCGGCTGCTCTCGATCGTCGATCCCTATCGCTATCGCGAGGCGCTCACGCAACCCAAGCTCATCCTGCTCGGCACCAACGACCGCTACTGGCCGCTCGACGCGCTCAAGCTCTACTGGAAGGATCTGCCCGAGCCGAAGCACGTGCTGTACGTCCCCAACCAGGGTCACGGCATCAGGGACTACGAGCGGCTGATCGGCGCGCTCAGCGCTCTGCACCGGCACACGGCGCGCGGTGAAACGCTGCCGCGTCTCTCCTGGCGCTTCGCGGCCGGGTCGCAGGCGCTCATGCTCGACGTGAGCGCCGACCGTAATCCTCATCGAGTGCTCGTCTGGAGCGCTCGCAGTCCGACGCGCGACTTCCGCGACGCGCGCTGGGAGTCCAGCAGGTGCGACCGCAATGGAAGCGGTTTCATCTGCACACGGCCGCTGGCGGACGACGCGTACACGGCGATGTACGCGGAGGTGCAATACCGCGAGCGCGGCGCGCCGTCCTGGTCGCTCTCGACGACCGTCTGCATCGTCGAGCCGGGCACGCGCGACATACCGGATTGCTGAAGGTAACGGCTCGCACCCCGCTTACCGCGGGCGATCCTCAGGTGTCCGCAGGGCCGCCACTCACGAGGCCCGCGAGTGCCGTGTCGAGGAACATCATGAGCGCGAAGCCGAGCATGAGACTCGCCGTCGCGCGAGCGCCCGAGCCTGCGCGGTGCGTCTCGGGAATCACCTCGTTGCTCACGACGAACAGCATCGCGCCGGCGGCGAAGGCGAGCGCGCCGGGCAGCAGCGCGGCGGAGATCGCCGTGAGCCCCACGCCGATCACGCCGCCTACCGTTTCGACGGCTCCGCTCAGCGCCGCGGCACCGAACGAGACGTGGCGCGCGTAACCTTCGGCGCGCAGCGCCATCGCGACGGCGAGCCCCTCGGGAACGTTCTGCAGACCGATGCCCACGGTCACCGGGAGGAGCACGCCGAGCGACTGACTGCCCGCGCCGACTCCGATGCTCAGCCCTTCCGGAAAGTTGTGGATGGTCATCGCCGCGACGAACAGCCACACGCGCGGCCAGCGGGCGCCTCCACGTCCCTCGTGACCCTTGGTGAAGTGCTCGTGCGGCGCCAAGCGGTGCAGAAACCACAGCGCGACGCCGCCGAGGAGCAGCGCAAAGATACACGCGGCGCCTGCAAGGGCTGCGCCGCCGAGCTGTGCCTGAGCGATCGCGAGCGACGGGATCAGCAGCGAGAAGACGGTGGCTGCCAGCATGATCCCCGCCGCGAAGCTGAGCAGGTCGTTGCCCGTCGTCGCGCGGAGAGAGCGCAGGAAGAGTGCCGGCAGCGCGCCTGCCGCCGTCGCCACAGTACCGCCGAGGAAGCTCGCGATCAGTCCGACTGTGAAAGCGGATTCACGGACGAGCGAGTTGAGATCCACCATGACCGGCGCGGGCACCTCGGCGCAGCTCGTGCACCCGCCGGCCAGTATACCTGCCGGCTAGCGCATCGCCGGTGGGGAATCCGTCGCGCCTCCGACCTGGTACAGCGCGACTTCGTTCCGCAGCGCTTTCGACGCCTTGGCGATCCTGCCGGCCAGGTCGTCGAGCCTCTCGAGGCACTGCTCGATGCGCAGCGTGGTGCGATCGAGGTCGTTCTCGAGCTCGTCGACCATCCGGTTGATCTCCTCGATGTCCCGCTGGAACCTTCCCATAGGCACCTCCCGTGCGCGGCGCGTAGCAAAAGCGGTTCCCACCTGCTCTCCGCAACGTTCCCTCTCGTGCTCGACCTCAGCCTGCCGCTTCGACTCGTGCCTGCTCCTCGCGCCATTCCAGCCACGCGATCCCTGCGAGCAGCCAGATGCTTCCGACCAGGAATCCCGCGGCGACGTCGGAAGCGTAGTGGACACCGAGAAACACGCGGCTGAAGCCGATCAATGCGATCAGAAAGCCGAACCAGAACAGCACCTCGAAGCGTCGGCGCCAGCCGGTCGATGCGCGCGCCAGCACATAGGCGATGAATCCGAACGTCGCCAAAGCCGCAGTCGAGTGCCCGCTCGGAAACGACAGTGAGCTCTCGACGAATCCGGTGACGAACTCGGGGCGCGGTCGTCCGACGATCTGCTTGCCGAACCAGGTGGTGAGCTGCGCGCCGACTACACTGACCCAGAGCGGCGCGATGAGACGCCGGCGGCGGAATCGCCAGAGCAGCAGACTCGCGACGCCCGTGACGACGAGCGTTCCCTCGGTGCCGCCGAGCGCCGTGATGGCCGCGAACACCGCGACCGCCGCGTCGCTACGGTACGGATGAACGGCCGCATCGACCGCAGCATCGAAGCGCACGACCTCTTCGGCCTCGATCACCGCTTCCGCGAGCTCGCCGAGAAGCAGCGCTGCAGAGGCTCCGGACACGAGAACGATGGTGAGCGGCAGGCCCGCAACCGATCCCGGCGCCAGCCGTGCGCCGACCCAGCGCCGCACCCCGGGCCAGCGCCGGAGAACCGCGCTGCGGCTCCAGCTCTCCGCGAGCCACCGCGCAGTGGCGCGAAGCGCGGGCAGCGCTGCGTGCAGGATGCGCCGCACCAGATGAGTGAGCGCGAGCCCGGCAAGGTATGCCAGCGCGAGGATCGTCGCGAACTCAAGACAGAGAATGAGTAGCGGCAGCGCCGTGCTCTGGCCCGGACTCTCCATCTCACGACCTCGTCGATCCGTACCGATCGATGCGCGCGGCACGCATCTTGCGACGCTGCCGCCAGGTGTCGTCGCGGGCGCGTGCCGGCGAGCCGCGGGCACTCCCTGCATCAACCATCGAACGGATGCCCGTGATCTCCGCGTTTTCCGATACCTGCCGCGCCCCGGACGACGTGCTCGCGTGCTACACGCGGATCCGCGCCGCGACCGGGCTGCTCTGCCGGCCGCTCGCCCCCGAAGACTGCGTCGTGCAGTCGATGCCCGACGCCAGTCCGGCGAAGTGGCACCTCGCGCACACGAGCTGGTTCTTCGAGGAGTTCGTCCTGCGGCGCTTCGCTGCGCAGTATCGCCTCTTCGACGAACGTTACTCGTTCCTGTTCAACTCCTATTATCAGACAGTCGGTCCGATGCACGAGCGGCCGCGGCGCGGACTCCTGTCACGCCCCACCGTACAGGAGATTCTGGCGTATCGGGCGCACGTCGACGAGCACATGCACGAGCTGCTCGCGCGGCGCGGTGAGCACGCAGAGCTCGCGGACCTCACGACGCTCGGCCTGCATCACGAGCAACAGCACCAGGAGCTGCTGCTCACCGATATCAAGCATCTCTTCTCCTGCAATCCTCTGCTTCCCGCGTATTCGGAAACCCGGGCACCGCCCCGGCGCACATCGCCGCCGCTCACCTGGCATCGCTTCGACGGCGGACTCGCGGACATCGGCTTTGCGGGAGAAGGGTTCTGCTTCGACAACGAGATGCCGCGGCATCGCGTATTCCTCGAGCCCTTCGAGCTCGCGAGCCGTCCGGTGACGAACGAGGAGTTCCGTGAGTTCGTCCTGGACGGTGGATACCGCCGCGCCACCCTCTGGCTTTCCGACGGCTGGACGATCGTGCAGCACGAGGGGTGGCGGCATCCGCTGTACTGGAACGACTCACTGGATGCGGAGTTCACGCTCTCCGGACTGCGCGAGCTCGATCCGCAGGCGCCCGTCTGCCACGTCAGCTACTACGAGGCGGATGCGTTCGCCCGCTGGGCGGAGGCGCGCCTTCCCACCGAGCAGGAGTGGGAAGCGGCGGCGGGCGCAGTGCCGGTGAGCGGCAACTTCGCGGATTCGGCGTACCTGCATCCGATTCCCGCGGCTCCTCCTGCGAAGGAGAACGCGTCGCACGCGCTGCTGCAGATCTTCGGCGACGTGTGGGAATGGACCGCATCGGCGTACGCGCCGTACCCGGGCTACGCGCCGCTCCCCGGGGCGCTCGGCGAATACAACGGCAAGTTCATGGTGAACCAGCTCGTGCTGCGCGGCGGCTCGTGCGCGACACCTCCCGGACACGCACGCGCGAGTTACCGCAATTTCCTTCAACCGGCTGCACGCTGGCAGTTCAGCGGTGCGCGCCTCGCGAGGAGCGTGAGATGACCGACTGCACACAGAACGCCGCGCTCCCTCTGCGCGATCAGCATCCTGCGCCGTCGGCGCTCACCGAGCAGTTGATCGCGGGCCTGAGCGAAGATCCCAAGCGCGTGTCGTCTCTCTATCTCTACGACGAGCGAGGCTCGCGGCTCTTCGAGCGCATCTGCACGCTGCCCGAGTACTACCTCACGCGTACCGAGATCGCGATTCTCGATGCGCACGGCGACGACATCGCCGCGCGGATCGGTCCCGACGCGCTGCTCGTCGAGTTCGGCAGCGGAGCGAGCCTGAAGACGCGCCTGCTCCTCGACCGGCTCGTGCGGCCCTGCGCCTACGTGCCCGTCGATATCGCCCGCGCCGCGCTGCTCGAGGCGGCGCGCTCGATCACGCGCGACTATCCCGGGCTCGAGGTCCTGCCCGTGTGCGCGGACTTCATGCGTCCTTTCGACCTGCCGGAGCCGCGACGCCCTGCGCAACGCTCCGTCGTGTTCTTTCCGGGATCCACGATCGGCAATTTCGACGAGCCGGATGCGATCGCGCTGCTCGAGCGGATGCGGCAGGTCGCGGGCACCGGCGGGGGCCTCGTGATCGGCACCGATCTCGTCAAGGACGTGTCGCTCCTCAAACAGGCGTACGACGACGCGGCCGGCGTGACGGCCGAGTTCAACCGCAACGTGCTCCTGCGACTCAACCGGGAGTTCGGCGCGGGCTTCGTGCCCGAAGCCTTCCGGCACGAGGCGGTCTGGTCGGATGCGCATTCGCGCATCGAGATGCATCTGGTGAGCCTGCGGAAACAGTCCGTGGAGATCGACGGAACGCGCATCGCGTTCCTCCCGGGCGAGCGGCTCGTGACGGAGCACTGCCACAAGTACACTCTCGCCGGCTTCGCGGCACTCGCCGCGGTGGCGGGCTGGCGGGTCGACCGTGCGTGGACGGATCCGCGCGGCTGGTTCGGGGTGCAGTACCTGGAGCCCGCTTCCGTGTAGAGTTCGCCCGCAGCCACGTGGGGGTTCACCGTGGATCACGACAACGCACTCATCGATCTCAAGCAGACGATACGAACGATCCCGGATTATCCGAAGCCGGGCATCATGTTCCGCGACATCACGACGCTGCTGGGGAATCCGCGGGCGTTCCGGCGCGCCGTCGACGAGCTGGTCCAGCCCTGGGCGGGCTCGAAGGTCGACCGCGTCGCCGGCATAGAGGCGCGCGGGTTCATCATCGGCGGAGCCGTCGCACATCAGCTCTCGGCGGGCTTCGTGCCCATCCGCAAGAAGGGCAAGCTGCCGCATACCACCGTGCGCGTCGCGTACTCGCTCGAGTACGGCATCGACGAGATGGAGGTGCACTCGGATGCCGTCGTCGCCGGCGACCGCATCATTCTCGTGGACGACCTGATCGCGACCGGCGGCACGGCGGAAGCCGCCGTGAAGCTGCTGCGCTCCATCGGCGCGGAGATCCTCGCCGCCTGCTTCATCGTGGACCTTCCCGATCTGGGTGGAGCGGAACGGCTGCGCGCGCTCGGCGTGCCCGTGCGCACCCTCGTGGCGTTCGAAGGGCACTGACGCTGCGACCGGGCGGCAGCCGGGTCGCGGGAACGAAAGTTGCTTCTCGGGCCGAAGAATAAGGGGGAAGCCACGTCATGCATCAGTCCGCCGTCGCCTTGGACTCTCAGCCGGTGCTCGATGTCCAGACGATCCGCGATCGCGCCCGCAGGCAGATCCAGAACGGCGCGGTGACGCCGAACTACGGCCTCGACAGGGACGTCGTTCTGCGCCTGCTCAACGAGGCTCTCGCGACCGAGATCGTCGCGGTGCTGAGCTACAAGCGCCAGTACTTCGCCGCCAAGAGCTCGGGCCTGCCGAATCTGGTCGCGACGCTCAAGGAGCACGCTTCGCACGACCAGGAGCACGCGGACCGGCTCGCCGAGCGCATCGCACAACTCGGTGGTCTACCCAACTTCTCGCCGGTAGGTCTCGCGCAGCGCAGCCACGCCGAGTACTGCGAGGGCGGACGATTGGCGGAAATCGTGCGCGATGCGCTGGTGATGGAGCGTGTGGCCGTCGAGAGCTACCGCGAGATGATCCGTTTCATCGGGGACGGCGACCCGACGACGCGCCGGCTGCTCGAGGATCTGCTCGCCGTGCAGGAGCAGCACGCGCGCAATCTCCTGAGTCTCGTCGAGGAAGTGTCTCTCACCGAAGCGTCCCGGGCCGTGCGGAGTCTGAGTTGACCTCCCGTCCCTGCCCCTCCCGCTCCGGCTTTGCGCCCTGCGCGTCGCGCACGGCATCGGCCGCGGGGACGGTGTGGGCGCCGGGCCGGACGGGCCGGGCACGGGTGTGAGGTGTGTTTCAGCGCGTTGCGGCGCTTCGCCCGCGGCTCGCGCTCCGGGTCACTCGGCTGCGGAACACCTGCGCGTCACGCCGATCCTGATCGCCTCCGCGTGACTTGCTCTTGGCCTTTTTCAGCGCTCCGCTGTCTACCCCTCCGGTGGCCTTCTTCCGTGCACCGCCCGTCTTCGCGACGAACTTGCGGGTGCGGGCGTTGTAACGCCGCGCGGACTCGTAATCGCCCTCGCCTTGCACTCTACCCATCTCGGCCCTCCTCTGGCGTCGGAGGTTCGATCTTAGCGAGCGCGGCGCCCGAAAGGGCGAATGTAGGACAGATCCGACGCAAGTTTCAGTGTGGATCCTGCGTACGCACATGCACCCGGCGACTCCGGGATCAGCGCAACCCGGATAGCTTGAGTGGATGACCTCCCGGGACCTACGATCTTTGCTCGCCCTGGCGTGCGGCATGCTGCTCGTGCTGATCGCATGACCTCACCCGGGAGCAACTGCGCAGGGAGCGAACGACGAGCAATGAGCATCGAGGAGTAATCGCGATGGACCAGCAGACGGCGGGCGACGCGAACGTCGCGGACCAGCTGCGCAGCATCGTTCACGAGGCAGAGGTGCTGCTCGAAGCCCTGAACGGCGTTTCCGACCAGTCGCTCGGCGATCTGCGGGAACGCGTGTACCGGGCGGTCGACACCGCGAAGGCGCGCCTCGCGGATCTGGAGCAGCAGGCCGACCAGCTCACACAGCGGGCCGCGCGCGCGGCCGAAACCTACGTGCGCGAGCATCCCTGGGCGGCGGTGGCCATCGGCGCGGCCATCGGGCTCATGCTCGGCGCGCTCATCGCGAGCCGTGCGGGCGGCGCACGCTCCGGCGAACGCTCCGCGCCGTCGGACGGCGCCGCGGAGGCACAATGAAGGACCCGGGGCGACCGCTCATCGGCCGCGGCAAATCCTTTCTCGAGCAGATCCTGCGCATGGCGCAGACGCGGCTCGAGCTGCTCAGCCTCGAGCTGCAGGAAGAAAAGCTCGCCCTCGCCCGTCAGCTCCGCCTCGCCGTGATCGGCGCAGTCTGCGCGTGGCTCGCGGGTCTCACGCTCGTACTGTGGATCGCGCTCGCCGTTTCGCCCGAGGTGCGATTCGTCCTGCTCGGCGTGCTGTTCTTCGTGCTCCTCATCGCAAGCATCGTCGCGTTCGTCCTGCTGCGCCGCGGAGCGCGTCGTGAGCCGCTCTTCGCCCGTCTGATCCAGCAGCTTCGCGCGGATCGCGCTGCGCTCGATCAGGAACTCGGTCAGGAGCTCAGTCAGGAGCCATGAGCGCACGCGCGGATGCGGAGCGGATCGCGCAGCGCCGCCGGCTGCTCGAGATCGAAGCGGAGATGCAGCGCATCGCGCTTGCGGCGACATTCGCGGCGTGGGAAGAGCGGCGCGTCACGGCCTGGGCCGCCACGCTCGGCACGCTCGCGCTGCAGCTCCTCGCGATTCCGCGCATCCGCTGGCTCCTCCTCGCGAGCGTGCTCGCGAAGCTCAAGCCCAGGTCCCGCAGATCCTGAGCTTTTGCCTCGTCGGGCGGTACCCCCGTTCCGCATTCCGCGCTGGCGGCTCCGTGATCGCGGAGTGTGGCCCGGCGCTTGCATCGGGCTCGGGCGTGATCCTCCGCCAGCATCCTTGCGCATCCGCCCGGCGGATGCCGGACATTGCACGTCGATGACGGAAGCAGAGAACGAAACCGCGGAGCCGAAACTCACCTGGTCCGCGCTGCGGCTGCTGCCGCCCGTCATCTGGGTTCCGCTCTCCGCGGTCCTGCTCGCGAGCCTCACGGTCACGGGGCTCAGTGAATGGTCCGCCTGGCGGACACGACTCTCCGGCGAGCGCGTCGCCGAGATCCTGCATCGACTCGACGCACTGGGCGATCTGAAATCGCTGGTGCTCGACGTCGAGACGGGCGAGCGCGGTTACCTGCTGACGCGCGATCCCGTGTATCTCGAGCCCTTCGTGACGGCCGTGAAGCGCATCCCCGAGGCGAAGAGCGTACTGCGCGAGCTCGTTTCCGGTGCACCCGAGGCCGAGCGGCGCGTGGAGCGCATCGGCGAGCGCGTCGACCAGTTCGTCGAGAACGCCACCCGCATGGTGGAGCTGCACAACGACGGGCGCACGGAGCTCGCGCTCGGCCTGCTGCGCTCGGGCGCCGGCCGACAGCTCATGGAGGAGTTCCGCTCGGACATCGCATCGCTCGAGTCGCTCTCGCAGCAGGAGCTCACGCGTCTGCAGCGCGAGCAGCGCGCGAGCGCGTTCTGGTCACGCGTGAGCCTGATCGTGATGACGCTCGTCAGCCTCGGCCTGCTGCTCATCGTCACGCGCCTGTTCGTGCTCGAGGCGGTACGCCAGAAAGCGCTGCGCTCCGCCGCCGAGAAGGAGGCGAAGGAGCTCGAGAAGCTCGTCGACGCGCGGACGCGCGAGCTCTCGGAGCTCTCGACGCATCTGCAGGAGTTCGCGGAGAAGGAGCGCGCCGAGCTCGCCCGCAATCTGCACGACGAGCTGGGCGGACTGCTCACGGCCGCCAAGATGGATCTGTCGTGGCTCCAGAGCCGGGTCGAGGAGCCCGACCTGCGGCGGCGGCTCGAGCAGCTCGGTGACGTGCTCGACGAGGCGATGGACGTGAAGCGGCGCGTGGTCGAGGACCTGCGGCCGTCGCTCCTCGATCACTTCGGACTTCCGACCGCGCTGCGCGCGTATCTCGACTCCGCCTGCGCGAAGGCCGGTCTCGAGGCCGAGCTCGCCGTGATCGACGACTCCGAGCCGGTACCGAAGGACATCGCGATCGCCCTCTTCCGCGTCGTGCAGGAAGGGCTCACCAATGTCATCCGCCACGCCGACGCGCGGCACGTGCGTCTCGAGCTCGCGAGCGACGCACAGCGCTACGTGCTGCGGCTCAGCGACGACGGCCGCGGTTTCGACGCGCGCGATCCGCAGTTCCGCTGGTCGCACGGCCTCACGGGCATGAGACATCGCGTGCGCGCGCTGCGCGGACGTTTCGCGATCGACTCCGCGCCGGGACGGGGCACGACACTCAGCGTCGAGGTACCGAGGAAGGCGCCGGGCGCGACCGCCGCCGCGTGAGGGCGGGTCCTCTTCAGTGGCTGGTGCGCGGCGGCGACCACTTCGACTGCCCGTCGGCGACGATGGCCTTGAGCAGCGAGATGTCGCGCATCTTGTCGAGGAAGTAGTCCGCGCCCGCCGCGAAGCAGTGGTCGCGCACGAAGTCCGACGCGTAGTTCGTGAGAACGACGATGAGCGGCTGCGTATCGGGCGGATAGAGCTGGCGTGCCTGGCGGATGACGGCGACGCCGTTCCCTTCCGAGAGCTCGATGTCGACCACCAGCACGTCGTAGAGGTCCTCCTGCAGCCGGGACATGGCCTCCGCCTGAGTCGCCGCATGTGCGGCGACGGCCACGCGGCCGGGCTCCGACAGCAGATCGACGAGGCGACGGCTCAGAACCTCCGAGTCCTCGATGAGCAGGATGCGGCGCTCACCCGATGGCGAGCCGTCGTAGCCCGGTGTGCGTGCCTCCGCGGAAGCCATGGAGATCACTGCAGCAGGTTGTTCTTGATCGCGTAGTAGGTGATGTCGGCGTTCGTCTTCATGCCCATCTTCTCCAGTATCCGCGTGCGATAGGTGCTGACGGTCTTGACGCTCAGATACAGCTTCGCCGCGATCTCGGAGACGCTTCTGCCCTCGGCGAGCTTGCAGAAGATCTGGAACTCCCGCTCCGAGAGAACGCTGTGCCTCGGCTCGCCCGGTGCGCCCTGGATACCGCTCACCAGCACCTCGGCGAGCTCCGGGCTCACGTACCGGCCGCCGCGCACCGCGGCGCGGATCGCACGGCACAGCTCGTCCTCGTCGGCGCTCTTGCTGACGAAGCCGCTCGCGCCCGCGCGCAGCACGTTGATGCCGTACTGCGTCTCGGGATAGGCGCTGAGCACCAGCGTCGCGACCGGCTCGTGATGTGTGCGGATCTGCCTCAGCACGTCGAGCCCCGACATGTCAGGCAGCGACAGATCGAGCAGCAGCACGTCGCACGGCGAGCTCCTGAGCAGCGCGAGTGCTTCCCGTCCCGTGCGCGCTTCGCCTGCCCAGACGAGGTCGGGCTGACTGTCGATGATCTGCTTCAGCCCGATGCGCACGAGCTGATGATCGTCAACGACTGCGACTCGTGTGGATGGCATGGCTCGCTTATCGTTGCCGTGAGGCCCGGTACCCGTCAACGCGGATGGATGGGGCGGGTGCGCACGTTCCGGCGCGATGCTCACCCGCTCACGCTCCCGCTCGTGAACGCCGTGCTGCGGCAAGGGATATCCCCCCGGGAGAAACCTCGGTTGGCCTCCGGCGGAACGCGGCCGATGCCGTCCGTCTGCCGTTCAAGCCGTGGCAGTGAGCCTAAACGGCTGCTGCCGCAGCCGGAATGGGAGATGCGAACCGCACGACCCGGCGAGTGACCCGATCCCCTGTAGGAATCGTCCGACAGCCGCTGACGTCACCTGGAGCGCACGGTCCCTGGCACAGTCGCATCGCGCACCGCCGCGTCGCAGGGCTGCGAGTCCGCGGCGCGCTCGCGCCGCCGATTCGCGAGCACCACGAACTGGCCCGTCACGGCGGTCGCGAGGATGAGACCGTTCGTGACCACGAACACCCAGTTGGCGACGAGCACACTGTAGGCGACGAAGCCGATCGAAGCGACGACCTGGCCCGCGAACAGCCAGCGCGAGACGCCGGCGGCCGTGCGCTCGCGCCACTGTGTGTAGACCTGGCGGCCGAGCGTGAGCAGCAGTACCGCTGCACTCAGCCAGCCGATGAGCTCCGTCGTCATGAGTCCCGCCGATCGTCCGCTCGCGCTGCACGCGCGTCCTCCAGCCTCTCACAGCAACGGCCGTACCCGCCGTCCCCTGCACGGCACATGGATTGCTTGAGCGAAGACAGGCAGCCCGCCCGGGGCGGCACACACGACAGACTCGAGGAGACTCACGATGGCCAGCAAGCGCACGCCGCGCACTACATCGGTCCGCAGGAAAGCACACGCGACGAAACGCAGCCCGGCACGCGCTGCCCGCACGGCGCGTCGCGCCGACGTCCTCGCGATCCTCAAGGACGATCACGACCGGGTGAAGAAGCTCTTCCGCAGGTTCGAGCGCATGAAGGACGGCAACGCGCAGATGTCGCAGCTCGTCGAGCAGGCGTGCCGCGAGCTCGAGATACACGCGATGCTCGAGGAGGAGATCTTCTATCCGCGCATCCGTGAGCGCATGAAGGAGAGCGAGCTCCTCGAGGAGGCGGAGGTCGAGCACGAGAGCGCCAAGCACCTCATCCAGCAGCTCAAGCGGCTCGACGCGGACGATCCGAAGTACGCCGCGACCTTCTCCGTGCTGGCCGAATACGTCCAGCACCACGTCAGGGAGGAAGAGAACGAGATCTTTCCCCGGGTGAGGCGCGCGCGCATGGATCTCGTCGCGATGGGCGAGGAGCTGCAGGCGCGGAGAAAAGAACTCCTGGAATCCGGAGAATTCGCGGCAACGGGCATGCCGGGAGGCATGGAGAGGGAGAGCATCCCGCGCAGGGATCGCGACGCCACGCACTACCGCGACGTCGCCCGGCACTGAAAGCCCGCCCTCGTGTAACGCGTCGGCCTCCCCCGTGGAGCCGGGAGGGGTTCGCGGCGAGGATCGGCAGCGGAGGCGCTTACCGCGCCTCCGTTCCGCCGTTCGAGTGTGCGCGGGCGCCGCCGGACTCCTTGCCGACCGCCGAGGCTTCCTTTCCGTTGTAGGCCTCGAGCCTGTTGTAGAGCGTCTTCAGGCTCACGCCGAGGATCTCGGCCGCCTTGCGCTTGACGTGCCCGCAGTACGCGAGCGTCGCCATCGTCACCCGCCGCTCCACTTCCTCGAGCGGCGTACCGACGCGGATCACGATGGTCGTGCCGTCGTCCTGCTTCGGCGCGGATTCGGTCACCGCCACGTCGCACTCGATGACGTCGTCCGCCATGATGTACGCGCGCTGCACGTAGTTGCGCAGCTCGCGCACGTTGCCGGGCCAGTTGTGCTGATACAGCCGCACCAGCGCCTCGCGCGAGAACGTCTTGTTCGTTCCCTCCTGACGGTTGAGCTCGTCGAGGAAGTACTGCGCGAGCTGCTCGATGTCGCTGCCGCGCTCGCGCAGCGGCGGCAGCCGGATCGGAAAGACGTTCAGGCGGTGATAGAGATCCTCGCGGAGCTTGCCTTCCGCGACCGCCTTCTCGGGATCGCGGTTCGTCGCCGCGATGACGCGCACGTCGGTGGAAATGAGCTGTGTGCCGCCCACGCGCATGAACGTGCCGGTCTCGAGCACCCGCAGGAGTTTCACCTGCAGCTCCGCGGGCATCTCGGTGATCTCGTCGAGGAAGATGGTGCCGCCGTTCGCGCGCTCGAAGAAGCCCTTGTGCTGCCGGTCGGCGCCCGTGAAGCTGCCGCGCTCGTGGCCGAACAGCTCGCTCTCGATGAGCTGCGGCGCGACCGCGCCGCAGTTGAGCGGCAGGAACGGCGCATCGCGCCGGCGCGAGAGCTCGTGCAGCGTCTGCGCGGCGAGCTCCTTGCCCGTGCCGCTCTCGCCGATGAGCAGCACCGTTGCCGAAGTGGGAGCGACACGGCTGAGCTGATCGTAGAGCTGCTGCATGCGCGGCGAGCTGCCGAGAATGCGCCCGAAGCGTCCGAGCTTGCGCAGCTCCTCGCGCAGCGCACCGATCTCGTGCTGCAGAGCGGAGGTCTTCTTCGCATGGCGCAGCACCGCCTGCACACGCTCGACGTCGGCGGGCTTGACGAGGTAGTCGCTCGCTCCCGCGCGCAGCGCCGCCACGGCGCTGTCCACGGTCGCGTGTCCCGTCACCACGATGACTTCGGTGGCGTCCGGCTTCTCCAGCTCCTTCACGAGCTCGATGCCTTCGCCGTCTGGCAGGCGCAGATCGGTGAGCAGCACATCCGGTCGCTGGCGTCCGAGCTCGATCCGCGCCTCACGCAGACTGTGCGCGCGTGCGACCGTGAAGCCCTCCATCTTCGCGACTTCAGCCAGCCAGTCCACGACGTCGGCGTCGTCGTCCACAATCAGCGCATGTGCCATGTACCTGTTCCCTCAAGCGATTCCGGTCGTACGACGGTGGTCCGTGATGTTTCCGGCACGCGCCGCCACGCATACCGGTCCGGAGCGTGTGCTCCTGCCCTCCTGCCGGACGGCGCCCGCACCGGGCAGAGGACTGTGGCTCGCGTCTTCCGTTCGGAAGGAGTGGCGGATGCGAGCCTCGAGCGACCGTCAGCAGTGGTGGGGATGTGTGAAGCCTATCACGTTCGGCCGCCGGCTGCCGCCCGGGGAATCCGCGGCCTAGCTGCGGCCCGAAGTCCCGAGCTGCCGCCCCAGAGGCGACGTTGCGGACAGCCCGTGCAGCACGACCGACGTGAGCAGAGTGACGAGCGCGATCGCGGCGATCTCGTGCGCGAGCCCTGCGCCGAGCCCCTCGTTAATCCCGTGCGCCAGCAGGTACACGGATCCCATGCCGCGTACGCCGAACCAGCCGATCGTACGCCGGTCGGCCCCGGACAGAGCGATGTTGCCCAGCGCGAGCCGCACCGCGATGGGGCGGACGACACCGAGCACGACCAGCGCGAACAGGAACATCTCCGGCCGCAGCTCCACCCGGGCGAGGAGCACGCCGACCAGCACCAGCATGATGATCGCCGCGGCGCGCTCGAGACGGAGTGCCATGCCCAGCATGCGGGGCGAAGGTCTGCGCACGCGTCCGGCGGGATGCAGTCGGGCACCATTGCCGAGTGCGAGCCCCGCCGCAAGCGCGGCGAGCGGTCCGCTGCTTCCGATCGCGGCCGCGCCGCCGCAGGCGAGGACGAGGGCGGCGAGCGCGAACAGCTCCTCGGGAAGATCGAGCTGCCGGTCGCGATCGAGCCGGGCCAGGAGTCGCACCGTTCCTGCACCGATCAGCCATCCGAACGCCGCACCGCCGGCGAACGCCCATACGACGTCGACCATCGCCCAGCGCAGCGCCATCGGTCCGAGCTCGTGAAGGCCGGTGAGCCCGAGCGCGAACAGCAGTACGGACAGAGCGACGGCCTGATTGAGCGCACCCTCGCCCACGAGCGTCGTGCGCACCGATTCAGTGTCGCTCTCCAGCGGCAGCGGCACGTCGCGCGCGAGCACGGGATCCGTCGGCGCGAGAATCGCACCGAGCAGCAGCGCGTGCGCGAAATCGAGATCGAAGAACACGTGTGCTGTTCCAGCCACGAGTGTCGCCGTCGCTACCGTGGTGATCGTGGACAGCCGCACCGGCACGCGCCACGCCCGCCACTCGAGCGCCTGGCGCAGCCGCAGCCCGATGCAGAAGAGAGCGAGCGCCACGAGCAGCTCGCCGAGCGTCTCGACGACGCGACCGTGCTCGCGCCATCCCGCGTCGATGAGCCCCAGGCCGATCGGTCCGAGCAGCACGCCCGCACCGAGGTAAACGATGGGGGGAGTCAGCGGCCGGCGTGCGACGTGTGAGCTCGAGACCGCCATTGCCGCCTCCGTCTGCCGCGGCGCTCAGCGCCGCATGGCAGTGTGCCGATCGCGGGCCGCGCTTCCGGGGCGAGCATGCCGGACACGCAGCCCGCGGATCCGGTCCCGACTGCTCATCACGCTCTCGAACTGTCGCAGCACCACCTGACGCACGAAGTCGGGCAGATGCTGGTCGTCGAGCGCGTTGCGATAGATCTCGAGCGCGCGGTCCTCGCCGCGCTCGCATTCCTCGAGCAATGCGTCGTCGTCGCGCGCCTGCGCGTCCTGAGGGTCGGCGCGGTTCCGTTGCGCCGTGCCGGCGGTGCCGACACCCTGTCCGCCACCGAGCTGCCGCACGAGGCGGCGCAGCTCCTGGGCCGCGTCGGCGCACTGCCGCGCACGAACGATGAACAGCCGGCGCACGGAGGCGTCCGACGCGCGGCGCGCGCAGATACGGTATTCCTCTTCTCCTTCGCGGTTGATGTCGATGAGCTCGCCGAGCGTCCGGATCGCGTGATCGTTCTTCATGATTGGCCTCGGTCGATCTTCTGGACGTCGCGTGCGCAAGGTCCGGAACGGTCCAAGCACGAGTCGTGCCCATCCGGCGTGCGCGTTGTGAGCTCTGCGGCGGTGTTCCCGGCGCGAACGGCGGGAACGCGATCAGCCGCGATCGGCTTCGCGCGCCGGAGCCGCGGCCACTCGCAGGCTCCGGACCATGTTCAGATGAGTGCGCAGCGTGGGAAGCTGCGACTCCGCATAGGTTCTCAGCTCCGGATCCGACACGCCCGACGCCGCCTGCTCGAACATGGCGAGGGTTCGCTGCTGAACCTGCAGCATGTGCTGCGCATACGTGCGGTCGAACCGCTCGCCTGAAACGGACTGGAGCTCCTCGATGATCCTGCGCTGCCCGGGGTCGGGCTCCTTCGGCAGCTCGACGCCCTTCGCCTGTGCGAGCTCGCGCAGCTTCTCGCCCTGGTGCGTGTGCGCCTTCTCGATCATGTTGGCGAACTCCTTGACCTCGGGGCTCGCCGCCTTGCTCACTGCGAGCTGCGCTGCCTCGATCTCGAGGAGCCCGACCTGCGCCGCGCTCGCGAGGAACTTGCCGTCGTCCATGCGGGCAGGTGCACCCTCCATCGTGCCGGACTCGGGCTCGGCCGAACGCCCGGCGGCACCGCCGTACACCGAATCATCCGGCAGGGTGCGCATGTCCGGGGATGACTCCTGCTCGGTCTGAGCGGTCGTATCCGTGGCGCCGCCCCTGTCTTCCTGACCGCCGCAGGCCGCCAGCCCGCCGATGAGGGCGATCCCGCCGAGCCGAAGTACCGTCCGCGCTCCGAGCTTCATTGCCGACTCCATGGCCTCCTGTCGCCTCCTTCCGCAGTACCGCACCGCGACGGAACCGTAAACGGCACCGCCGGAGCCTGTACCTTTTACAAGAATCAGGCGCCGTGTGAATGAATTGCGCACTGACCCCGCAGTGCGCCGATCTGTTCGCAGCGCTCGAACACGCGCTCCGCCTGCAGCTGCACGGTCCGCCGGATGCGTTCCGGCAGGTAGCCGCTGAGCGCCTCCTCGTAGCGGTCGAACGCCCTCTGCTGAAGCCTCTGCCACCGCTCGACCACCGCGAGATCGTTCGCCCCGAGCATTGCGGCTCGGAGGGCCGTCCACGCGCAGGTCAGACCCGCAGCCGGCGTGCCCGAGGTGGCGGGTTCCCCTTTCAGAAGCAAAACAAGGGCTTGCAGCTCGTCTCCCTGTCTTCCCCACTCCTCGCTCCGGTACTGGAGCAGGGTCCGGAGCCCCGAGCTCTCGGCGGCGTTCATGCCCACACGGCAGAACCGTTCGCCGTCACGGCAGATCCTGATCAGTCGATTGAGCGTGCGGATCGTGTCCTGCGTATGCATGGGGCCTCGCGACCACAGGGATTTCACATAAGTTCAAGCATGAACTGTGCCCATCGCGGGAGGCGTCTGGCACGGGCATTGCATGGATACTCCGTGAGAGGAGCCTTCGTGGCGATCCGCAAGGAAAGACGCCCGGGGCGCTCAGTGGAATTCGACTCCGCGGCCTGGCGATCTGCCGGCGGCGGAGGGCGTACAGAAGACCCCCCGTTTGGCGGGCTGTGGTGCGACCAGCCCGCTTTTTTTTGCCCGTCGCTCGCGCGGCCACGCTTGCAGGACGCCCGTGCGAGGTTCAGATTGTCGCCATGGATGGAGCGCAGGCCTCAGCCATTCATCAGGCACTCGTCTCCGTGCAGGACGCAGTGACCCAGATGACCTTCTCGAGCTGCGACAAGGACGACGTCCTCGAACTCATCGAGCGCGTCGAAAACGAGCTGCACTCGCCGCACCCGAACCTCGCGCTGATGTGCACCTTCCTCAACTCGATCGCGCGGAGCCTGCGCGCTCAGCCCGAAGCGCGCGAGGCATGTCTCGCCATCGAGGAAGCCATCGAGAAGGCCGGCATGCCGAGCACCTGGCAGTCGGGCATCTGAGAAAAGCCTGGGAGAAGGCGCCCGCCTGCTGCGAGTTCCTGCGCGCGCTCAGCGCGCGTTGCGTCGCTCCGCAGTGAGCCGGCGCAGTGCCGGCACGAACGCATCGAAGTCGACGGGCTTCGCCACGTGCATGTCGAAGCCCGCTTCGATCGCCGCCTGCACGTCCCACTTCGACGCATAGCCCGTGAGGGCGATCGCCACGATCCGGCGCGTGGGATACTCCGCACGCAATCTGCGCACGAGCGAATAGCCGTCCTCGCCCGGCATACCGATGTCGGTGACGACGGCATCGAAGCACGCCCCTGTCGCTGTCAGCCTCTCGAGAGCCTGAGCGGCGGACTCCGCCACTTCGACCCGTGCACCTTCGAGCCGCAGCGTCTCGGCGACGACGGCGCGCGCGTCCGCTTCGTCGTCGACGACGAGCACGGATACCCCCTCGAGGGTACGCCGCAGCGCGCGCCGCGAGACTTCCTCTCCATCGGCGGCGCCGTCCTGATTGCGAAGCGGCAGTCGTACCGAGAACGTCGCGCCGCGACCCGGACCGGCGCTGCGCGCGCTCACCGAGCCGCCGTGAAGCGCCACGATCTCCCGCACGAGCGCGAGCCCCAGCCCGAGACCGCTGCAGGTTCGCGTCGTCGAGTCGTCGCCCTGGCGGAAACGATCGAACACGTGCGGCAGCAGGGCCGGATCGATCCCCTGCCCGGTATCCGTGACGCTGAGCTCCACGTGCTCGCCCAGCCGGCACAGGCGGACGCCGATGCGACCGCCCGGCGGCGTGAACTTCACGGCGTTCGAGAGCAGATTCGCGACGACCTGCTGCAGGCGATCCGGATCGCCGTACATCTCGCCCTGGATGCCGCCGAAGTCCGCGCTGATCTCGATGCCCTTCAACGCGGCGGCCGGGCGCGCCGCATCGAGCGCTGCGTTCACCACATTCGCGAGCCTGAGCAGGCGCGGCTCGATCCGGAGCTTGCCCGCGCTGATGCGGCCGAGGTCGAGGAGGTCGTTGACCATCTTGAGCTGGACCCGCGCACCGCGATCGACGCGCTGAGTGATGGATGCGACCTCGGGGTCGTCCGCGCGCTTGACCGCCAGGATCCGGTTCCAGCCGAGGATGGAGTTCAGGGGCGAACGCAGCTCGTGCGAGAACATCGAGAGGAACTCGTCCTTCGCCCGGTTCTCGGCCTCGGCACTCTCGCGGCGCCTGCGTTCGCGTTCGAGCTCGCGCCGCAGCTCGAGCTCGGTGCTCTCCATTCCGCGGCAGTCCTCGCGCACGCCGATCACCCGCGCGCCGCGCTCGTCGTCGGCGATCACGCGTCCGCGGAACGCTACCGGGCGAATCCCGCCGTCCGGTCCCGTGACACGCGCTTCACACTCGAACGCCGAGCGCGCATCCAGCGCCGCACGTACCGTCTCCTCGAATCGCACGCGATCCCCGGGATGAAGGCTGGCGAGCAGCGTCGTGAAACCGGGATCGGCATCGACGGGCACCCACCATTCGAAGAGGTCGCCCGATGCGCCACGCGCGACGCTCCGCTCCGCGGCCGATGCGTCGCGTGCGCCGTCCACGCGGCGTGCCTCGTCGGCGTCGCCGGCAGCGGGCGGCGTCGCGACGATGAAGAGCACGTGAGGCGTGCCGTCCTCCGCGTGCACCGCGCGTCCGCGCAGCGCGACGTATGACGGCGAAGAGCCTGCAGCCGGCTGCACGCGCACCACCATGTCGAGCTCGGCGCGCCCCTCGATGGCTGCGGCGATCGCTTCGCCGAGCAGCGCACGGTCATCCGCATGCACGCACCGCTCGATGTCCGGCCATTCGATCGACGCATCGGGAGCGCATCCGAACTGCGCCTTGAAGAGCGAGCTCGCGGAGAGCAGACGCGCGTTCCGATCGAGTCGGCAGAAACCGATCCGGCCGGCAGCGAGCGCGAGTTCCAGCTCTTCACACCTGAGCGCCAGCAGCTCGCTGCTGCCGCCCGTCCATCCGGCCGCGGCGTGAGACTCTGCGTGGGAACCCGGACCGGCCTCGCGAATTGATCTCATGTCGTTTGCATGGGCTTTCGAAGTGATGGCTGTGCAACGCTCGCTTTCTTACACGTCCTTGCAACTTTTCCTTGCGCGGCCGTTCGGTCGCGAGCCGAGCGACGGATCGATGCCGTTACAGGGCGTGGAACCGATCAAGTTGGCATGGCTGTTGCTTTACCTTGGTCGTTCGAACTGCTGAGGAACTCCCCCGCATGTCCAACGCCGTATTGGGGCTGCGACTGAAGCAGCAGCTCACTCTGACGCCCCGGCTGCAGCAGTCGGTGAAACTGCTGCAACTGTCGGCACTCGAGTGTGTGCAAGAACTGCACCAGGCAATCGCGCAGAATCCCTTCCTCGAGGAGGTGACTGACGCGCCGGAAACGCACGCACAGGCGGAGGATTCGGCCGAGGGGACGAGCGTCACCGAGCTCGATTTCTCCGGCCCGGGCTCCGGTGCAGCCGGCTCGGACGATACGCCGGACTGGACGGAATGGACGGCCTCGCCGTCGACGCTGCACGACTCGCTGCGCGAGCAGCTCCTGCTGCTCGGCCTGTCGGAGCGCGACTATGCGCTCGCCAACCTCGTGGTCGACGCGCTCGACGAGGACGGCTACCTGCGCCAGCCGCTCGAGGACCTCGCTGCGCTCACGCCCGGCGTGGAGCCGGGCGAGCTCGAGACGGCGCTGCGCATCGTGCAGACGCTCGAGCCCACCGGTGTCGCGGCGCGCGATCTCTCCGAATGTCTCGCCCTGCAGCTCCAGTCGATGGAACGCGACACACCGGGACGCGATCTCGCGCTCCGCATCGTGCAGGGCAAGCTCGAGCTCGTGGCGTCGCGCGACCACAGCCGCCTGCAGGAAGCGCTGGGCTGCAGCGCCGGAGAGCTGCGCACGGCAATCGAGCTGATCCGCGGTCTCGATCCGCGCCCCGGCTCGAAGGTCGGCAGCTTCGAGCCGCGCGCGATCGTGCCCGACGTCATCGTGCGCAAGGAGAAGAAGCGCTGGGTCGTCTCGATCAACTCGGCGATCTATCCGCGCATCCGCGTGAACCAGCAGTACGCCGAGCAGTTCCGCCACGCGCGCGAAGGCGACACACAGCTCCTCGCGCAGCATCTGCAGGAGGCGCGCTGGCTCGTGCGCAATCTCGAACAGCGCTTCCTCACGATCCAGCGCGTGGCGGAGGCGGTAGTCGCGCGTCAACGCAACTTCTTCGAGTACGGCGATCTCGCGATGCGACCGCTCACGCTGCGCGAGATCGCGGACGAGCTCGGCCTGCACGAGTCGACGGTCTCGCGCGCGACGAGCCACAAGTACATGGCGACGCCGCGCGGCGTGATTCCGTTCAAGCGCTTCTTCTCGCGTCAGCTCGCGACGACGAGCGGCGGCTCGTGCTCCGCGACGGCGATCCGTGCGCTGCTGCGCGAGTTCATCGCCGCGGAGGATCGCCGCAATCCGCTCTCGGACGTGCAGCTCACCGAGCTGCTCGCGAACCGCGGCGTGAAGGTCGCGCGGCGCACGGTCACGAAGTACCGCCGCTCGATGCAGCTTCCGGCCGTCGACTTCCGCCGCGCGTGAACGCGCGCGGCGGCGCGCACTACGGGCCCTGCCGCGTGCGCCCGGCCGCGGCGCCGCTCTCCGTACCCTGCCCGCGCGTTTCGCTCCGCTCCTGCTGCGGCCGCTGCACGCGGATGCGGTTGTCGATGTCCTGCACGCCCGGACACGCGTCGACGAGATCCTCGATCGCGTGCTTCATGTAGCGCTCGGGCACCGTGCCCTCCAGCGTCACCCTGCCGGCCTGCACTTCGATCGTGACCTCGCTCGAGTCGATGTGCTCCGCCTGCATGAGACGCTCGCAGATGTCTTCCTTCAGTCTCTCATCGGAGCGCTGATAGCCCTTCGGGCCGCGGCGGGCCGTCGTGCCCGACATGCCCTGCGGCGGCGCCTGCATCCCACCCCACGAGCCGCCGGGGCCGGCACCGTAGCCGTAGTCGCCCGTGGTGCCGTGGCCGCCGTAGCTGCCGCTCCCGCGAAAGTCCTGTCCGCCGTAACCGCGCGCCTCGCGCTCACGCTCCGCGCCCCACCGGAATCCGCCGCGCCGACCCGGATCGAATGGACCCGATTGACCCAGGCCTTCGCGCTGACCCCAGACGGGGCCGTACGGACCCTCGCCGCCGTAAGCTCGCCCGCCGTACTGGCCCTCGCCTTCGTATCCGCCGAAGCCGGATGCGCCGTACCGGCTGCCGCCCGAGCCCATGCCGCCGAAGTCCTGACCCTGTCGATAGCGCGAGCCCTGCCAGTAGCGGCTCGTGCCGGGCTGTTGCGGTTCCCCGCTGCCGTACGACCGGGTTTTCCGCAAGGCTTCGTTGCCCGGATGGAAATCGCGTGCGGATTCCTGGCGCTCGCCCTCGCCGTTGTCGTTTCCCCGTCGATACGGGCGATCCTCGTCGCGTGGATTCATCGTGCTGCCCTTTCCATGTGCGTGTGCCGATCGAGCGCGCTCGCGTTGCGCCGTCCCTGCCTGCGCGCGATGACGATCCGCGAGAAAGTCCGGACGGTGTGTGCGCACCGTCCGGTGGAGCTACGGGAGATTCGTATCGCGATCGACGGAATGCGGCGTCGCCGCCTCGACGCTAGAGCGGAAGGTACTGACTGCCGCCGATGCGGCTCGTCAGCGAACGCCGCGTCGCCGTCGTACCCGGCTGACGGCTCGCCGTGCGCGCCTGACGACCTTTCGCGGTGACTGCGCGCTTCATGCGCCGTCCCGTCGCTGTCGCCGTCCGCCGCGTCGCTCTGAGCGACGTCTGCCCTCCCCTAGCCGATCTCGCGGCGCGTTTCGTGCGCGCCGTCCGCGCAGCGCCGGCGCGGACTCTTCCGCCAGTCGCTCTGCGGCGCGCGCCACGCGCCGTCTTCGTTCTGCCGCCTGCGCGGCGTGCAGCGATGCGGCTCGTGCCGCGACGCGAAGTGCCGCGTGCCGTTCGAGCGGCTGCACGGCGTGCGCCTGCCGTGCGACGTGTACCGCGTCCTGCCGTTCCCCCGCGACGCGCTCCTGCGCTGCCGTCCTGTTGTGAAGTTGCGCGGCTTCTCGATGTCGATTGTCGCGGCATGTGCTTCCCCTGTAGTGAGTGAGACTTGCAAATGCAGTGCAGCAAGATGAGTGCCCGCGCGCGACATCTGCCGCACGCGGAGCACTCTCGCACTTCGTTCGAACGCCGAAGTCGACCGACGGTCCGCTGATTCAGCGCAGCGTGGCTTCGCCTTCGGTCGGGCCCTGCGCGAAGCGTCCGGCGTTGTCCGAGAAGACGATCTCGACGCGCCGGTTCTGCTGGCGTCCCTCGGCGGTCGCGTTGTTCGCGACGGGATAGCCTTCTCCGCGACCCACGACCTGGAAGCGGCCGGGCTCGATGCCGCGCATGCGCAGCGCATCGGCGACGGACTGTGCACGCCGCTCCGAAAGCCGCAGGTTGTATTCCTCGGAGCCGCGGCTGTCGGTGTGGCCTTCGACGATCACGCGAGTTCCCGCGTTCTCGCGCAGGAACTCGGCGACGCGGTCGAGCGCGAGATCCGCGCCGGGCTTGAGTGTCGCCTGACCGGTATCGAAGAGAACGTCGGAGAGCGTCAGCACCATGCCGCGCTCCGTCTGCTTCGCCTGAAGCTCGGAGAACTGCTTCTGCATGTCTTCGAGCTCCGCGCGCGCGGACAGCGCATCCTGCCGTGCAACCTCCGCCTGCTGCTGCGCCTGCTGAGCGCGCTGCTGCGCGAGCTGCGCCTCGCGCTCGCGCGCTTCGAGCAGCACGCGATTGCGCTCGGCCTGGCCCTGCGCGATCTGCCGGCGCGCCGTGGCTTCGGCGATGCGGGCCTTGCCGATCTCCGCGTGACGCCCGGCGACGTATGCGAGATGCACGATCTCCTCGCGCGGCCGCTTCTGCTCGAGCGCCGTTTCGGCCTGCTGAAGCGCGTTTCGCGCCGCCGCGAGCTCACGGCTCGCCGCCTGCTGCGCGAGCGGATCCTGCGCGAGGCTCTGCACATCTGCGCGCGCCTGTTCGAGCTGCTCGATGCGCGTGGGCGCCGACGCGCACGCGCCCAGAACCGCAGCGCAAGTGATACCTGTCAGAATCGATCGAAGCTTCACGGCAGTCTCTCCTTGACTTGGCTTTCCGGCATCGCCCGCGTCATGGCTGCGGACCCGGTGCGGTTCCCGGCACCTGTGTACCCGGGTTGGTCGAATCGGGGCTTTCCGGCCGCGTCGTCGCAGGCGGTGCGCCGGGCGCCTCGTTCCCCGTCGTGGAGGAGTCGCTCTGCATCGTCGACCGCTCGCTCTCCCTGCGCAGCGTGTCGACGCCCTGCCGCACTTCCTCGGCGGACCGCTCGGCATCCGCGCTCGCCGCGCGCGCCGTCGCGAGCTCCGCGTCGAGCGCGGCTTCGACGGCGAGCCTGCGCGCCACTTCGTTGTCGTTCTCGTTCGCAGCCTGCTGCGCGCGCTGAAGCTTCTCACGCGCCTGCTCGAGCTCTGCGGCGGCGAAGCGCTGAGCGCCTGCCTGTTCCGCCTGATCGATCATCGTGCCCGCGCGCGTGAGTTGCTCGACGGGCCGCTGACCGGAACCTCCGGCGCATCCGCCGACGCCGCATGCGAGGACTGCGGCAAGAATTAGCGCTCGCGCTGTCATGGATCTGTCTCCGGTACCGATGGGGCCATTCGTACTACTATGCGCGCGGCTCACGCTCGCGCGCCGTCGGATGCCGGCTGAGAAAGCGCGGGCTCGCTCCGAACGGGCTGTAGGACTGATCCGACGGGAAGGAATCGCGCCGCTCGATCTGCAGCTCGGCGCGAAACGATGTGTGTCGTGATCTTCACGCTGAAGGCCGTGCGGCCACGGCGCTTCGGGTCGTGGCGGGACGTCTCGCGTCATGGAGCGCACGCACGGGCGACGCCGCACGTACACGTTCACGAACGGCGGCGCGCCGCCCGGGACTGCGCAGGAGCCTGTGGAGGGCTCTGCGCGGCGGCAGACCTGCGAGCGAATTCAGTCGACCGTCGAGAAATGCCTCGATCACCCGCGGATGCACGTAGCAGTTGCGGCACACCGTCGGCGTGTTGCCGAGACGATGCGCAATGCGTGCGACGATCTCGTTCACACGTCGCTTCGCCTGCCGCGCGCTCGGTGTGCCGGCAGTCTGCAGACACCGCAATGCTTCGAGCGTCGCGAACCACGTGCGGTAGTCCTTCGCGGTGAAGGGGCCGCCGCCCGCTTCACGCAGATACTCGTTGACGTCTTCCGAATCGATGCGGCGGCGCTCACCGTCCGCATCGACCCACTGGAACAGCACCTGCCCCGGAATGTCGCGACAGCTTCGTACGATGCGCGCCACCGCGGGGTCCTCGAGCCGCACCCGGTGCACGATGCCGCTCTTGCCTCGGAACTCGAAGCTCACGGTCGCCCCGGTGACGTCGACGTGGTCATCTCTCAGCGTGGTGAGACCGAACGAGCCGTTCGCGCGCACGTACTCCTCGTTCCCGACCCGCACCAGCGTCGATTCGAGCAGGTGCACGACGGCGGCGAGCACCTTCTCGCGCGGCAGTCCGGGTCTGCGCAGATCCGCGGCGACACGCCGGCGGATGCGCGGCAGCGCATGCGCGAACTCCAGCATGCGATCGAACTTCGTGGCGTCGCGATGCGCGCGCCAGCGCGGGTGATAGCGGTACTGCTTGCGGCCGCGCGCATCGCGGCCCGTTGCCTGGATGTGGCCTTCGGGAATCGGGCAGATCCAGACGTCGCGATAGGCCGGTGGAATCGCGAGAGCGCGAATGCGTGCGAGCTCGTGGGCGGAGGAAACCCGGCGACCGTCCGGCGCGACGTAGACGAAACCGCGCCCTCGCCGGATGCGGCGAATGCCAGGCTCCGAATCGCTCACGTAGCGCAGACCTTCCGCACGCACGACACGTGCGGCATCGCCGGGGGGCGCCGGCGCGCGAGCGCGCCTCACGTGCAGCGCACGGACTCGCAGGTGACTTCCTCGCGGCCGAGAGACGCCAGAAGAGGCGCGAGGCTGATGCGGCCGCGGGCAAGGCGCAGTGCGTAGGTCAGGGCGGCGTTTCTGTCGCGGAACGCAGCGACCGGTTTCGCGATCGGCTCGCGGAACACTTCCCAGCGATCACTGCCTGCGGAACGCACGCGATAGACGGTGGCGCTTTCCCCTGCCCTCGGCATTACCTCCTCCTCCTCGACTGGACGGATAGACAGTCTCACTCTCGCTGCCAGCAAGACGCGGACCCGGGGCGTCGGGAACCCACCCACCGCGGAGGCGTTGAAGAAACGGGATGAAACGCCAGTTGTGGCGCCGGCACCGCACCGGCGCCGCTCCCAAGGAGGGTCTTCAGCAGGCAGGCACGAGACTTCCGGTCCGCAATACGCCCGCCCGGCGATCCCCCGCCGCACGGGACGACTCGAGAACACCCGGCACCTGCGGCGCCGCTTCCGTTTCCTGCTCGACCGCTGCGACGGCGGGCAGCGGGTAGGACATTTCTTACACGAGCATCGGAAAGCGGCGTCCCCACTCCTGCGCGCCCGCCGACTCAGGCGCGGGCGCCGACGAAGTAGCTTGGCCATTGGATACGCAGGAGGCGCATCGGGCGCCTCCGCACGAAGCTTCGCCGACAAGGGATGCCGATGGTTAAGGACGAAATGGTCGCTCTCGTTCCGCAGCTGCACACCTTCGCCCGTTCACTGTGCCGCGACGGCGTGCGCGCGGACGATCTGGTACAGGAGGCGCTGCTGCGCGCGTTCGACAATCTCGAGCGCTTCACGCCGGGCACGAACCTCAAGGCCTGGCTCTTCACGATCGTGCGCAACGAGCATTACTCGCAGCTCCGCCGGCGCAAGTTCGAAGCACCGTCACTCGAGAACGACTATCTGCCCGAGCCCAGTGTCCCGCCCGACCACGACGGCGAGCTCGAGCTGCGGGACCTCAACCGGGCGCTCGCGAGTCTGTCGCCCGGTCAGCGCACTGCGCTGATCCTCGTGAGCGCGAGCGGCTTCTCGTACGAGGAAGCCGCCGCGATCTGCGGCTGCGCCGTCGGAACGATCAAGAGCCGCGTCGCTCGCGCGCGCGACACGCTGCTGAAGATGCTCGAGGGTCGAGCGCCGGCGATCGACGGCGAGGACGACTCCGGCTCGACGGGCGCGTCGCGGATGTCGCGGCGTGCCGGCCGCCCTCCGCGCGCCGCAGCCGCGCTCTCCGCATCGATCGGCGCGGCGGGGCCGTAAAGCGCTCCGCGCGGTGCGGCCACCTCACTCTTCGCCGGCGAGCTTCTCGAGCGCGTCTCCCGTCACGCGGAAGATGGTCCAGTCGTCGCAGGGCACCGCGCCGAGGCTCCGGTAGAAGCGGATCGCCGGCTCGTTCCAGTCGAGCACCGCCCACTCGAGTCTTCCGCAGTCACGCTCCTTCGCGATCCGCGCCACGTGCTGAAGGAGACGGCGTCCCACGCCTCGGCCGCGCGCCGCCGGACGCACGTAGAGGTCCTCGAGATAGAGCCCCGGACGGGCGAGGAACGTGGAGTAGTTGTGAAAGAAGAGCGCGAAGCCAACGGGCTCTTCTCCGATCGAAGCGATCAGGGCTTCCGCATATGGGCGCGGGCCGAAGAGACATTCACGCAGGCGCTCTTCCGTCGCGACGACCTGATGTGACAGGTGCTCGTACTCGGCGAGCTCCCGCACAAATGCGAGGATGACCGGCACGTCGCTCTCGCGCGCCGGCCGTATGCCGATCGTTCCGTCCATCCTTTGCCGCCCGCTCATCCGGTGCTCTGCAGACCCTGCGCGATACCGCCGACGCTGGCAAGCAGCGCCTCGAAGAGGTCGCGATCCTCGCGTCCACTCTCGCGCCAGCGGCGCAGCAGGTCGACCTGCATGAGATTCATCGGATCGACGTACGGGTTGCGGAGCTGGATCGCGCGCTGGAGCGTCGGATCGCCATCGAGCAGAGCCTGGCACTCCTTCACGGCCAGCACGTGCTCGCAGGCCGCCTCGTACTCGCGCTCGATGTCCGCGCGGAAGCGACGCAGCGGCTCGGGTGCGAGAGCGTCGTATGCAGCCGCGATCTCGAGATCCGCGCGCGCGAGCATGGCCTCCACGTCGTCGATGAGGTTGCGGAAGAAGAACCACTCCCGGTACGCCTCGCGCAGCCTGGCGATGCCGTGACGCTCGATCGCGGCGCCGAGCCCGGTGCCCGCACCGTACCACCCGGGCAGCATGTGCCGGGACTGAGTCCAGGCGAAGACCCACAGCACGGGTCGCAGACCCGCGACGCCCTCGAGATCGTTGCGGCGGGCGGGCCGCGAGCCGATCTGCATGCGCTCGATCACGTCGATGGGCGTCGCGTGCCGGAAGTACTCGTAGAAGTCGGCGTCTCCGTACGCGAGCCTGCGGTACTCGGCGCGGCTCGCCTCCGCGAGCGTCGCCGCGCATTCGAGATGAGGCTCGGCGTCGCGCGGCAGGGATCCGCGCTGCACCGCCGCCGTACAGAGACTGAGCGCGTTGAATGCGCGCTCGAGCGTCCGCATCGCGATCGGACGCAGACCGTATCCCTGGTGGATCACCTCACCCTGCTCGGTGAGCCGCAGCACACCGTTCACTGCTTCGGCCGGCGCCGCACGGACGAGCGCGTCGATGCGTCCGCCGCCGCGCGCGATGCTGCCGCCGCGGCCGTGAAACACCACGTGCTTCTCGCCTGCTTCGGCGAGCGTCGCCGCGAGCGCGCTCTGTGCCCGATGCGTCGCGAAGCGCGACGCGCACAGCCCCCCCTCCTTGCTGCTCTCGGAATAGCTGATCACCACGCACTGACGCCGGCCGCGCGCATCGAGATGCTGCCGGTACACCGGCTCGGCGAGCAGCTCGGCGACGGTTTCACCGGCGCGTTCGAGCGCCCCCAGCGATTCGAACTGCGGAGCGAAGTCGAGCGCCACCGCCCCCGTGCGCTTGTCGTACGCCTCGGCCCAGCGCGCGAGCAGCAGCGTCGCGAGAACGTCGTCCGCGCCGGTCGTGCCGCTCACGACGAAGAACCCGATCGCTTCCGGTCCGTAGCGATGACGCACCTGGACGATCGCCTCGAAGACGCCCAGCGTCCGCTTGCCGAGCGCGTCGAGCTCGCCTCGCGGACCCATGTCGCGCTCTATGGCGTCGGCGAGGAAACGCCTGCGCTCCCCGGGCGGACGCGCGAGCCAGTGCGGATCGTCGAGACCTCGCGCGAGCACCTGATGGTGAACCTGCGCGTGCTGACGCACGTCGAGCGTCGCGAGATGGAAGCCGAAGGTGTCGATACGGCGCAGCAGCCTGCGCACGTAGAAATGTCCCGCGTAGAAGCCGCGGTTCGCGCGCAGGCTGTCGGCGATGAGCTGGATGTCCGCACGGAACTGTCGCGCGCTCTCGTAGCCGCTCGGCCGGCCGTCGTACGTGTGCCGGAGTCGCTCGGCGATCTGGGCGAGGAACACGCGGTACGGCATGCGGTCGTGGCGCGCAGGCGTCGTCGCCCGCGCGCCCGGCAGCAGGGTCGAGTACTCGTCGATGCGCCGCAGGAGCTGCGGGGTGACGTCGACGCGGCTCGCGCTCTGCGAGAGCTTCTGGGCGAGCGCCTGGCACTCGTTGAAGTAGGCGTTGACGACCACCTGCTGATGGCGCGCGAGCGTCTCCCGGATCGTCTTGCCGTGCACGTCCGGGTTGCCGTCCATGTCGCCGCCCACCCAGCTCGCGAAATGCAGGATGTTGGGAAGCTGCAGCGACTCGGCCGCCACCCCGTAGACGGTTTCGAGCGCCTGCGCGAGCTCGTCGTAGAACGCCGGCACCACGCGGTAGAGGATCTCGATGAGGTAGAAAAGAACGTGCTCGCGCTCGTCGGCCACCGTCAGCCGCTCGCGGGGATGGTCCTCGGTCTGCCAGCCGGCGGTGAGCTCGGTGCGGATCTGGCCCCAGATGGCGCGCGTCTCGTTCGGTGTCAGAGTCGGATCGAGACGCTGGAACAGGAGGCGCGCGACGTGCTGGCGCTTGCGCAGAATCGTCCGCCGCGTGGATTCCGTAGGATGAGCGGTGAACACGGGCTCGATGCTGAGCGTGCCGAGCAGATCGAGAACCTCCTCAAGCGTGAGCCCCTGGCGCCTCAGGCTCGCGAGCGCATCCTGCACGCCGCCCGGCTGGGGCTGCTTGCTGTCCTTGAGAAAGTACTCGCGGCGCCGCCGGATGCGGTGCACGTTCTCGGCGAGGTTGACCGCCTGGAACCACATCGAGAAGGCCCGCACGAGATCGCGCGCCTGAGCGGGCGGCCGGCCCTGCACACGCGTGGCGAGCTCGATGCCGGCCTGGGCGTCGCCTTCGCGGCGCCGGATGGCGACGACGCGGTCCTGCTCCACGAGCTCGAGGAGCTGCGGTCCGCCCTGATCGAGCAGGATCTGGCCGATCAGCTCGCCGAGTGCGTGGACGTCCTCGCGCAGCGCTTCGTGCTGCGGCGGGAAATGGATTTCGCTGCGTTTCACGACAGGCGGCGCATTCTACCGTTCCGGAGGCTCGTTGAGGGGTTCGCGTGCGGATCGTAGAGTGCGGCGGATGAACCGATCCTTCACCTTCCCGGGTACGTTTCACGCATGAGCACCGGAGCCGCCGTGGCCCGGACGGCGGAGGCCGCGACCCGCCGCAGCCGGCACCTTGGCATGCTGTTCGCGGCCGGCGCCGCGATGCTCTTCGCCATCAAGGGACTGTTCGCAAAGGTGCTGTACGCCCGCGGCGTCGGCTTCGAGGCGGTGGTCGTCATCCGCGCCGTGCTGTCCCTGCCGCTCTTCTGGCTGTTCGCGGCGAGCCGCGGCGGTCTCCACCGCCCTTCCGGGAGCGCCGTCCGCGCGACGGTCGTGGCTGCACTGGGCGGCTTCCTCTGTTACTACGTCGGAACCGTGGCCGACTTCTATGCGCTGACGCTGATCGACGCCAGCCTCGAGCGCGTGCTGCTCTTCAGCTATCCCGCGCTCGTCGTGGCGTTCACGTCGATCCTCACGCGGAAGGTGCCTTCACCGGCGACACTCGGGGCGGTCGTGCTCACCTATCTCGGCATCTTTCTCGTGGTCGGCGGCCTCGATCCGCAGGCGCTGCGCGCCAACGCACCGGGCGCGGTCTGCGTGCTGTTCGCCGCGCTGTGCTATGCGGTGTACTTCATGATCGGCGAGCGCTACGTCCCGCAGATCGGCTCCACGCGCTTCACGCTCGTTGCCATGACGGCCGCCACTGCGGCATTCGTGGTGCACGGTTTCCTTCGCCACGATGCGTTGGGCCTTCCGGCCATCGGCGGGGGTTCCTGGCTGCTCCTCGCCCTTCTCGCCGTCGCCTGCATGTTCCTGCCGGCGCTCATGCAGGCCGAAGGCGTGCGGAGAATCGGTGCCGAGCGCTCGGCCATCGTGAGCACCGTGGGGCCTCCGACGACGGCGCTGCTCGCGTGGCTGCTGCTCGGCGAGACGCTGGGCCCGGGGCAGATCCTCGGGACGGTGCTCATCGTCGGCGGCGTGCTGGTGCTCGATCTCTCGCGCGCCCGGCGCGCCGGCGGAGCGTAGAGCGCGCTCACGCGCGCGGCGAGGCTCCGTCGAGCGGGAGCGGCTGCAGGATGCGGCCGCGCCTCTGCATGTCCGCGGCGACCGTGCGCGAGCCGGCGAACAGCACGAGCGCACAGGCGGTCATGAGCACCGGAATCACGTACATCGCATCGTGGAGGCCTGCCGCGCGGAAGGGCTCTGCCATCTCGCTCGCTCCCGCGGCCTGCATCGCCTGCCGCGCGAAATGATCGCTCAGCATGCCGGTCGCGACCGGTCCCAGGCTCGCGCCGAGCACGTACATCGCGAAGAAGTACACGGCGACGGCGGTTCCCCGCAGCTCCGGCTCGACCACGTCCTGGATCGCGGCATAGACCGTCGCGTAGTAGACGAACGACACCATGATGCCGAGCCCCATCAGCAGCACGAAGCCGCCGATGGCGCCCTTCGGCTGCGCGAGGGCGAGGAACACGCAGGGCGCGGCGGCGAGCATCGTCACCGCGGAAAGCAGCAGCCGCCCGTCCGGACGGCGTGCGCTCAGGCGATCCGAAGCCCAGCCGCCCGCGAGGAGCCCCACGATCCCGACGGCGCCCAGCACCAGCGCGGAAACGTTGTTCGCCTCGCGCAGCGTCATCTCGTGGAAGCGCTGCAGGAAAGGCGTCTGGAAAGCGTTGATCGCGTACATGTTGAAGTTGTGCAGGGCGCCCGATGCGATGATCCACCACAGCGTCGGAATACCGAGGAGCGCCCCGATCGGGGCCTTCCCGCCTCCTGCGGTCACCTGAGCGCCTGCGTCTCCCGCTCCTCTCTGCGGCTCCGGAATGAGCAGCACGAGCCCTGCGACGACGAGCCCCGGCACGCATGCGAGCAGGAACGCGGCGCGCCAGCCGAGCGCTTCTCCGATCCAGCCGCTCGCGAGATAGGCGAGGCACACTCCGGCGGGCAGGCCGAGCATGAAGACGCCGAGCGCGAAGGCGCGCCGCCTGCTGGGATACAGATCGCCGATCAGCGACTGACACGCCGGTGCACAGGTCGCCTCGCCGATTCCGACGCCGAGGCGCGTCGCGAACAGCGTCGCGTAGTTCCACGCGAGACCGGACGCCGCGGTGAGCAGGCTCCACGCCGTGACGCCGATCGCGATCAGACGCGTGCGGATCCAGCGATCCGTCAGCCGTCCGAAAGGCAGACCGACGGCGGCGTACACGAGCGTGAACACCGTGCCGAGGAGCCCGAGCGCGGTATCGCTGAGACCGAACTCGCGGCGGATGGGCTCGCCGAGTGCGCCGGGAAGCTGACGGTCGAAGAAGTTGAGCAGATTGACCGCGAAGAGCACCGCGAGCGCGAAGCCCGCCCGGGCCGTGATACCGGTGCGAACGTCGTTCATGTCCGCGGCGTCATCACATCCGGATCGACGCTCGAACGCGCCTCGCTGCCGTGCGCATTCACAGCACCTCGAAGAGTCCTGCCGCTCCCATTCCGCCTCCGACGCACATCGTCACGACGACACGGCGCGCCTTGAGCCTGCGGCCGGCGAGCAGCGCGTGTCCCACGAGCCGCTGTCCGCTCATGCCGTAGGGATGCCCGATCGCGATCGCGCCGCCGTCGACGTTGAGCCGCTCGTCGGGGATGCCCAGGCGATCTCGGCAGTAGATGACCTGCACGGCGAAGGCCTCATTGAGCTCCCAGAGATCGATGTCATCGACCGAGAGCCCGCAGCGCTCGAGGAGCTTCGGCACCGCGAACACCGGCCCGATGCCCATCTCGCCCGGCTCGCAGCCCGCGACCGCGAAGCCGCGGAAGACACCGAGCGGCTCGAGGCCCCGTCGCTCGGCGAGCCGCGCGCTCATGACGACGCACGCGCCCGCGCCGTCGGAGAACTGACTGGCGTTGCCCGCGGCGATCGTGCCGCCCGGGATCGCAGGCCGGATCTTCGCGAGCGCTTCGAGAGTGGTGTCGGGACGCAGGCCCTCGTCGCGGTCGATGGTGACCGTGCGCGTGAAGAGTCGTCCGCTGTCCGGATCGACGGCTGCCATCGTCGCGGTCGCCGGCACGATCTCGTCGCGGAAGTGGCCTGCGTCCTGAGCGGCGCATGCACGCTGCTGGCTGCGCGCGCCGTATTCGTCCATGCGCTCGCGGGAGATCCCGTAGCGCTTCGCGACCTCCTCGGCCGTGCGCAGCATCGGCCAGTAGAGCTCGGGCTTGTTCGCCTCGATCCACTCGTCGCGCAGCATGTGCGTGTTCATCTCGTTCTGCACGCACGAGAGGACCTCGACTCCGCCTGCGACGAAGATCTCGCCCTCGCCGCTCTGGATGCGCTGCGCGGCGATCGCGATCGACTGCAGTCCGGAAGAACAGAAGCGGTTCACCGTCATTCCGGGAACGCTCACCGGGCAGCCCGCGCGGTACGCGATGATGCGCGCGATGTTGGAACCGGTCGCACCTTCGGGCAGCGCGCAGCCCATGATGACGTCCTCGACCTCTCCCGGTTCGAGTCCCGCGCGCTCGATAGCCGCCCGGACCGCGATGGCGCCGATGTGCGATCCGTGGCTCATGTTGAACGCTCCGCGCCAGGACTTCGCGAGCGGTGTCCGCGCGGTGGACACGATGACGGCTTCGTTGCTCATGCGCCTGCTCCACTGAACGAGCCGAACGTTTCACCCGCCTCCGCGAGCCGCGCAAGGAGCGGAGCCGGCTTCCAGAAGTCCGGATCCTGCTGCGGGATGCGCGCGAGCTGTCTCATCCGCCGCACCACGAGCGGCAGGCCGACCGTGTCGGCGTAGAACATCGGCCCGCCGCGCCACGGCGGAAATCCGTAACCCGTGAGATACACGACGTCGATATCGGACGCGCGGGACGCGATGCCTTCCTCGAGGAGCCGTGCACCTTCGTTGACGAGCGCATACACGAGCCGATCGACGATCTCGCGGTCGTCGATGCTGCGCGCAGCGATGCCGAGCTCGGTGCGGTGTCGCGCGATGAGCTCGTCCACCAGCCGAGACGGATACGCCTTGCGGTCCCCGGGCCGGTAGTCGTACCAGCCGGCCTGCGTCTTCTGACCGAAGCGGCCGAGCTCGCACAGCCTGTCCGCGAGGCGCGAGTACTTCACGTGCGGCTTCTCCACGTAGCGGCGCCTGCGGATGTGCCACCCGATGTCGTTGCCCGCGAGGTCGCTCATGCGGAACGGCCCCATCGCGAAGCCGAAGGCTTCGAGCGCCGCATCGACCTGCTGCGGCGTCGCACCCTCTTCCACCAGGAACAGCGCCTGCCGGACGTACTGCTCGATCATGCGGTTGCCGATGAAGCCGTCGCACACGCGCGCGACCACGGCCGTCTTCCTCAGGGTCTTCGCGAGCTTCATCGCGGTCGCGAGCACGTCCGGCGCGGTCTGCGCGCCGCGCACCACTTCGAGGAGCTTCATGACGTTCGCGGGACTGAAGAAGTGCAGGCCGAGCACGTCGGCAGGCCGGCGTGTCGCGCGCGCGATGCGGTCGACGTCGAGCGTCGAGGTATTGGTGGCGAGGATCGCACCCTGCTTCACGATCGCATCGAGCCTGCGGAAGACCTCTTCCTTGACCGCCATGTCCTCGTACACTGCTTCGATCACGATGTCCGCGTCGCCGAGCTGCTCGTACTCGAGCGTCGGAGTGAGCAGCGCGAGACGCCGGTCCCGCTCCTCCGCCGGGAGCTTCCCCCTGCTCACCCGGCCTTCGTAGGTCTCGCGGATGCGGGCGACGCCGCGGTCGAGCGCCTCGCGGTTCGCCTCGACCAGCCGCACGGGAATGCCTGCATCGAGAAAGCACATGGCGATGCCGCTTCCCATGGTGCCGGCGCCCACGACCGCGGCCGTGCGGATCGGACGGACCGGAGTTTCCGCGGGCACGCCGGCGACGCGACTCGCCGCGCGCTCGGCGAAGAAGGCGTGACGCAGCGCCTGCGATTCCGGCGACCAGAGAAGCTGCAGGAAGAGCGAGCGCTCGAGCGCGATTCCCTCTTCGAACGGACCGGCGGAAGCCTGGACCGCGTCGATGCAGCGCAGCGGCGCGGGATACTGCGGAAACTTCGTGCGCACCGCGCCGCGCGCGAACTGACACAGAGCCTGGACGTTCGAATCGGTGACGCGAAGGTCACGAGTGCGGCGCGGCGGTCTTCCTTCGGCGGCGAGACTCTCCGCGAGCGCAACGGCCGCATCGAGCGGATCGCCGTCGACGACGCGGTCGAGCAGCGCGGTCTTCGCGAGCGCGCGTGCCGGGACCGGCTCGCCGCTCACGATCATGTTGAGCGCGGTCTCGATGCCGACGAGTCGCGGCAATCGCTGCGTTCCACCCGCACCGGGCAGGAGCCCCAGCTTGACTTCCGGCAGTCCGAGCGGCGCCTGCGCGCTCGCGACACGGTGATGACACCCGAGCGCGAGCTCGAGACCGCCGCCGAGGCACGTGCCGCGGATCGCGGCGACGACCGGCTTCGAGCAGGATTCGAACGCATCGATGAGCTGCGGAAGAGCCGGCGCGCGCGACATCTCGGGCCTGCCGAACTCGCGGATGTCCGCGCCCGCCGAGAACAGATCGCCGCGTCCCGCGAGCACGATCGCCCCGATACCGGGATCTTCCTCGGCGGCATCGAGCGCCGCGAGCAGCTCCCGCCGCACCGCGTACGCCAGTCCGTTGACGGGCGGATTGCCGAACTCGATCACGCAGACGCGTCCGTGCTTCCAGCTCTCGACGTGAGCCATCACGGCCCTCCTTATCGCGATGCCTTGCAGCCAGCATGACGCGCGCAGTAGGCTTCTTTCAAGTTTGCGGAAGATCGTTTCGCTCTGCGAAACAGATCTCTCGCAGCGGCGCTCGTCGAACGGGAACGCGGAAGGTCGCAGTGAATCTCGAGCTCTCGCCCGCCGATCAGCAGTTCCGCGCCGAAGTGCGCGCCTTCATCGAACGCAACCTTCCGCACGACATCCGCGAGAAGGTCCTCACCGGCAAGCGTCTCGCGCGCGAGGACTATCTGCGCTGGCATCGCATTCTCTACGAGCGCGGCTGGTCGGCGCCGTCGTGGCCGAAGGAATTCGGCGGGCCCGGATGGACGCCCATTCAGCAGCACATCTTCGACGAGGAGTGCGGGCTCGCCGGTGCACCCGCGATCATTCCCTTCGGCGTGCGCATGGTGGCGCCCGTGCTCATGCGCTTCGGCAGCCGCGAGCAGCAGGAGTACTTCCTGCCGAGAATCCTCTCCGGCGAGCACTGGTGGTGTCAGGGCTACTCCGAGCCCGGCGCCGGATCCGATCTCGCCTCGCTCAAGACCCGCGCCGAGCGTCGCGGCGACGTTTACGTCGTCAACGGCCAGAAGACCTGGAACACGCTCGGACAGCACGCCGACTGGATCTTCTGTCTCGTGCGTACCTCGACCGAGGGACGTCCGCAGGAAGGCATCAGCTTCCTGCTCATCGACATGAAGTCGCCGGGCATCACCGTGCGGCCGATCGAGCTGATCGACGGCGAGCACGAGGTGAACGAGATCTTCTTCGACAACGTCGAGGTGCCGGTCGCGAACCTCGTGGGCGAGGAGAACCGCGGGTGGACGTACGCGAAGTATCTGCTCGCCCACGAGCGCGTCAACATCGCGCGCCTGGGCGAAGCGAAGCGCGAGCTGCGTCAGCTCAAGCGACTGGCCGCGAGCCGCCCGTCGGGCGGACGGCCGCTCATCGAGGACCCGCGCTTCCGCTCCGCGATCGCGGAGCTCGAGATCGACCTGCTCGCGCTCGAGTACACGGTGCTGCGCGTGCTGTCGCACGAGAGTCCCGACCGCGATCCGGGCCCGGTGTCGTCGGTGCTGAAGATCCGCGGCGCCGAGCTGCAGCAGCAGCTCGCGGAGCTCAAGATGCTCGCGCTCGGACCCTATGCGCTGCCGCACATCCCGGAGGCGCTCGACTTCGGCTGGCAGGGCGAGCCGGAAGGCGCCGGGGAATGGGCTCCGATCACGGGGCGATACTTCAACATGCGCAAGACCACGATCTACGGCGGCTCGAACGAGATCCAGCGCAACATCATCGCGCAGCGGATCCTGGGACTCTGACGCCGGACGCGGGAGCTGCAGACGATGGACTTCGAGCTCGACACCGACCAGCTCCTCCTCCAGGAAACGCTGCAGCGCCTGCTCGCACGCGACTACACGTTCGAGCGCCGCAGAGAGATCGTGAAGTCACCGTGGGGCTTCAGCGAGGAATTCTGGAGAAGCCTCGCGGAGCAGGGCGTGCTCGGCGTGGGGCTGCCGGAAGATCACGGCGGCTTCGGCGGACCGGTCGAGGTCATGGTCGTCATGGAGCAGATCGGCCGCAGCCTCGTGCTCGAGCCGTTCCTGTCCACGGTGGTGCTCGGGGGCGGCCTCGTGCGCGACGCCGGCACGCCCGAGCAGCAGTCCGATATCCTGCCTGCCATCGTCTCGGGCGATTGCCGCATGGCACTCGCGCATCACGAGCCGGGCGCCCGCTACAGCCTCGATCACGTGCGCACGATCGCCCGCAGGCGCGGCGACGGGTTCGAGCTTCACGGGCGCAAGACCATCGTGCTCGATGGAGCCGTAGCGAATCTGCTCGTCGTCTCGGCATGGGACGAGGCGGCGAACGGACTTTCGTTGTTCCTTCTCGATCCCGGAACACCGGGCGTCGAGCGCGTGCGGTATCGCACACACGATGGCCGCAGCGCCGCGGACCTGAAGCTCGAAGGCGTCGTGGTACCTGCCCAGCGTCTCCTCGGCCCGCCCGGCGAAGGGCTCACGCTTCTCGAGCGCGCCGTTGATCAGGCTGTCGCGGCGCTGTGCGCGGAGGCGGTCGGTGCCATGGAAGCACTGAACGAGACCACCCTGGAGTATCTCAAGTCACGCCGTCAGTTCGGTCAGCCCATCGGCCGCTTCCAGGCACTGCAGCACCGCATGGCGGACATGTACGTGATGGCGACGCAGGCACGCTCGATGAGTCTGCTCGCCACCGGCCGCTGCACCGATCCCGACGCCGTGACACGTCGCCGCGCCGTGTCGGCAGCCAAGGCTTTCGTCGGCAAGGCAGCGCGCTTCGTCGGTCAGCAGGCGGTGCAGCTCCATGGCGGGATGGGCATCTCCGCAGAGCTGTCCGTCGGTCACTACTTCAAGCGGCTGACGATGATCGAGATGACCTTCGGCGACACCAGTCATCACGTCGCCGTCGTCGGCGACGCGATAGCCGCGGAAGCCCACTGAGCGAGGAAGTCACCATGCGCGTGTCCGAGCTGTTCGATCTGAAAGGGCGCGTCGCACTGGTGACCGGTGGATCGCGCGGGCTCGGCCTCGCGATGGCCGAGGCGCTCGCCGAGCAGGGCGCGAGAATCGCGCTCTGCGCACGCCGCGCGGAAGAGCTCGAGCAGGCTCGCGCGCACCTCGCGGCGCTCGGCGTCGACGCGTTCGTCACGACGGCGGATCTGAGCCGACCCGAAACGATCCCCCCGCTCGTCTCGAGCGTCACGCAGGCGCTCGGCCCCATCGACATTCTCGTGAACAACGCCGGCACGAGCTGGGGCGCGCCGGCGGAAGACTATCCGCTCGACGGCTGGCGCAAGGTCATCGACGTCAATCTCACCGGCACGTGGCTCGTGACGCGCGAAGTGGCCGCGAGCTCCATGATCCCGCGGCGCTACGGCCGCATCGTCAACATCGCGTCGGTGGCGGCGCTCAAGGGCTCGACGTCGTCGGAGTTCCGCGCGGTCGGCTACCACGCGAGCAAGGCGGGCATCGTCGGCATGACCCGCGCGCTCGCCGCCGAGTGGGGCCGTCACGGCATCACGGTCAATGCGATCTGCCCGGGCTTCATTCCCTCGAAGATGAGCCAGCCGGTGCTCGATCGCATCGGACCCATGGTGAGGGCGGTGACGCCGCTCAGGCAGATCGGCACCGAAGACGACATGAAGGGCATCGTCGTGCTGCTCTCGAGCGGCGCGGCACGCCACATCACCGGACAGGTCATCGCCGTCGACGGTGGTGTAACCGCGGTTTGACGGACGGTTGCAGAGGCACGGGGGCGCGGCGTGGATTTCCAGTACTCCGACAAGGTGAACACGCTGCGCGGGCGCCTCGAGGAGTTCATGCAGGCGCACGTCTTCCCGGCGGAACGCGCGTACTACGAGGAGCTCGCCGCGAACCGCGCCGCGGGACGACCGTGGACACCCACGCGCGTGATGGAGGAGCTCAAGGAAAAGGCGCGTGCCGCGGGACTGTGGAATCTCTTCCTGCCGGACTCGGAGCGCGGCGCGGATCTCACGAATCTCGAGTACGCGCCGCTCTGCGAGCTGATGGGCCAGTCGCCCATCGCACCGGAGGCCTTCAACTGCAGCGCGCCCGACACGGGCAACATGGAGATCCTCGAGCGCTACGGCACGCCGGAGCAGAAGGCGCGCTGGCTCGAGCCGCTGCTCGAAGGGCGGATCCGCTCGGGCTTCGCGATGACCGAGCCCGACGTCGCATCTTCCGACGCCACGAACATCGAATGCCGCATCGAGCGCGACGGCGACTTCTACGTACTCAACGGCCGCAAGTGGTGGACGTCCGGCGCGAACGATCCGCGCTGCCGGCTGCTCATCGTCATGGGCAAGACGGCGCCGGATCATCCGGACCGTCATCGCCAGCAGACAATGCTCCTCGTGCCGATGGATACGCCCGGCGTGCGCGTGATCCGGCATCTCAACGTCTTCGGCTACGACGACGCGCCGCACGGTCACGCGGAGATCGTGTTCGAGAACGCCCGGGTGCCGCGCGAGAACGTGCTCCTCGGCGAGGGCCGCGGCTTCGAGATCGCGCAGGGACGGCTCGGACCCGGACGCGTCCATCACTGCATGCGCCTCGTCGGGCTCGCCGAACGCGCTCTGAGCCTCATGTGCCGGCGGGTCGCGGGGCGAGTCGCGTTCGGGGGCCCCATCGCCCGGCAGAGCGTGACGCTGGAGCGCATCGCAAACGCGCGCATCCTCATCGATCAGGCGCGCCTGCTCGTGCTGCAGACCGCCGACCTGATGGACCGCGTCGGCAACAAGGCGGCCGCGAAGAACATCGCGATGATCAAGGTGGCCGTGCCGCAGATGGCCTGCCAGGTGATCGACTGGGCGATCCAGGCGCACGGCGGTGCCGGCGTGTGCGACGACTTTCCTCTGGCACGGGCCTACGCGCACGCGCGCTCACTGCGGCTCGCCGACGGCCCCGACGAAGTGCATCGAAATCAGATCGGACGGATGGAGCTGGCCCAGCAGCTCGGACGGTGATCGATCAATGCAGACGCCCCACGCACGACCTCGCAGGAACTCGGGAGCCGGGATCGACGTGAGTCTGCGTGCCTCGCACCGGTTGCGCGAGAGCGGCGACCGGCAGTTCGTCGCGGCGCTCGCACGCGGGCTCGCGCTGCTCAGGGCCTTCCGGCCCGACGACCGCTTCCTCGGCAATCTCGAGCTCGCGCGGCGCACCGGGCTCCCGAAGGCGACCGTTTCGCGCCTCGCCCACACCCTCACCGAGCTCGGTTTTCTGACGCACTCTCCCGCACGTGAAGCCTATGCGCTCGGCGCCGGCGTCCTCGCCCTCGGACACACCTATCTCGCCGCGCACAGCGTACGCGCCGCGGCGCGCCCGCTGATGGAGGAGTTCGCGCAGTCGGTACGCGCGACCGTCGCGCTCGGCGAGAAGGACGGCGATCACATGATGATCGTCGAGATCTGTCACGGCAGCCCGACGTACCGGCTGCGCCTCGACGTCGGGCAGCGCGTGCCGCACAACACCACGGCGCTGGGCCGTGCGTATCTCGCCGCTCTGCCTCCGGCCGAGCGCGCGGAGAAGATCGAGTTCCTGTGCCGCGCCGCGCCGCCGGGGGAGCGCGGCGAGATCGCGGCGCGTCTCGAGCGATCGCTCCGCGAGTACGACAGGCACGGCTTCGTCCACTCGCTCGGCGAGTGGCACCCCGAGTTCTTCGCAGTGGGCGCGCCGCTCGTCTCGTCGGACGGGACGCACATCCTCGCTCTGAGCTGCAGCGGTCCTGCGTTCGAGATGTCGCGCCGCCGGCTGCTGGGCGAGATCGCACCGAGACTCGTGCGTCTGCGCGACGAGATCCAGGCCGCGGTACGCAACTACTTCTGAGCACCGAAAGCGATGAACGCGCGACATCATCGATTCTGGCCCCGGCGACTGCCGCACGGGATGACCCTGCCGCGGACGTCGCTGTGGACCAATCTCGAAGTCTCCGCACGCCGCTTTCCCGACAAGCCCGCCATCGTCTTCTACGACAGCGTGCTGACGTACCGCGAGCTCGAGCGGGATGCGCTGCGGCTCGCCGGTTTCCTGCAGCACGAGTGCGGCGTGCGCCGCGGCGATCGCGTCGCGCTCTACATGTGCAACTGCCCGCAGTTCGTCATCGCCTACTACGCCGTCCTGCGCGCGGACGCGATGGTCGTGCCGGTCAATCCCATGAACCGGACCGGAGAGCTCGCGCACATCGTGGAGGACTCCGGCGCGCAGGTGATCGTCGCGGCCCAGGAGCTCTTCGGGCAGCTCGAGCCCCTCCTCGGCCGCCGCCTGCGGCACGCGGTCATCAGCTGTCACGCGGACTACCTCACCCGGCCGACGGATCTCGCCGTTCCGCAGTACATCGCGGCGCCGCGCCAGCCGGTCTCGGGCACCGGAGTGACCGCATGGCACGAGGCACTGGCACGCGGGTACGGGCCGGATGCACATCGTGCCGGAGCCGACGATCTCTGCGTGCTGCCTTATACGTCCGGCACCACGGGCGCGCCCAAGGGATGCATCCACCGGCATCGCAACGCGATGCACACACTGGTTTCCCTCGCGTTGTGGCACGGCGTGCACCAGGACGACCGCTCGCTCTCGGTGCTGCCGTTCTTCCACGTCACCGGCATGCAGAACAGCATGAACGTACCGATCTACGCCGGGGGTACCGCCGTGATCCTCGCGCGCTGGGATCGCGAAGTGGCCGCCACGCTCATCCAGCGCTACAGGATCACGCGCTGGACGTCGGTTCCGACGATGGTGATCGACCTCATCTCGAGCCCGAACATCGGCTCGTACGACCTCTCGAGCCTGCGGACGATGGGAGGCGGAGGCGCTGCGATGCCGCAGGCCGTTGCGCAGAGGCTGCGCGAGCTCTGTGGTGTCACGTACATCGAGGGGTACGGCCTGTCGGAGACGATGGCACCCACGCACATCAATCCCGAGGACCGGCCCAAGTCACAGTGCCTCGGCATTCCCATCTTCGACACGGACTCGCGCATCGTCGATCACGAGACGCTCGCCGAGCTGCCTCCCGGCGAGGCGGGAGAGATCGTCACGCATGGTCCGCAGGTTTTCGAGGGCTACTGGAACAATCCGCAGGAGTCCGGGAAGGCCTTCGTGACGATCGACGGCAAGCGGTTCCTGCGCACCGGCGATCTCGGCCGCATGGACGAAGACGGCTACTTCTTCTTCGTCGATCGTCTCAAGCGGATGATCAACGCCGCCGGCTTCAAGGTCTGGCCGGCCGAAGTGGAGGCGCAGCTCCACGCCCACCCGGCCGTGCAGGAGGCCGTCGTCGTGGGCACCCCGGACGAGCGCCGCGGCGAGAGCGTGAAGGCGATCATCGTCCCGAAACCTGAGACTCGCGGCCGGGTGAGCGCAGAAGAGATCATCGAGTGGGCGCGGCAGAACATGGCCGCGTACAAGGTGCCCCGGGTGATCGAGTTCGCCGAGTCGCTGCCGAAATCGGCCACGGGCAAGGTCATGTGGCGCGTGCTCCAGGAGCGGGAGTATCGCGCTGCCAGGGAGCCCCAGGCATGAAAGCGCTCGTCTGCCGCGAGTTCGGTCCGATCGATGCTCTCGCCGTGCTGGACGTGCCGGACCCCGTTCCCGGGCCCGGTCAGGTGCTCGTCCGCGTGAGCGCCGCAGGCGTCAACTTTCCCGACGCGCTGATCGTGCAGGGCAAGTACCAGTACCGGCCTCCCCTGCCCTTCGTGCCCGGAGTGGAAGCGGCGGGCACCGTGACCGCAGTCGGTGAAGGGGTGCAGCACGTGCGCCCGGGCGATCCGGTCGTCGCGGTCTGCGGTCTCGGTGCGTTCGCGGAAAGCGTCGTGGCTGCCGCCGATTCGGTCCTGCCGCTTCCGCCCGGACTCGATGTGGAGCACGCCGCGGCGCTGCCCCTCACTTATGGCACGGTCTATCACGCACTGCTCGATCGCGCGCACCTGCGGCAGGGCGAGACTCTTCTCGTTCTCGGTGCGGGTGGCGGCATCGGCATCGCGGCCGTCGAGCTCGGCAAGCTCATGGGCGCAACGGTGATCGCCGCCGCGAGCTCGCAGGAGAAACTGCAGGCCGCGGCGGACCGGGGCGCCGACCATCTCGTCAACTACGCCGAAGAGGATCTGCGGGCCCGCCTCAGGGAAATCACACGCGGCGGCGGGGTCGACGTCGTGTGCGATCCGGTGGGCGGACCTCATGCGGAAGCCGCTCTGCGATCGACGGGCTGGAACGGCAGATATCTCGTCGTGGGATTCGCCGCGGGGACGATTCCGCAGATCGCGCTCAACATTCCGCTGCTCAAGGGCAGCGCGGTGGTTGGGGTATTCTGGGGAGAATTCCGCAGGCGCGAACCGCAGCGCGCAAGGGAGGAACTCGAACGACTGATCGAATGGGCATGGGAGGATCGGCTGCGGCCGCTGATCACCGCACGCCATGCACTCATCGATGGCCGCGAAGCTCTGTACGCATTGTTGGAAAGACGGGCCACCGGAAAGCAGATCCTGCGACCGTGATGGTTCCGGGTTTCACGGTTCTCGAAATTACGGCGAGATCGCCGCAGGAAATCGGAAAGGGGCAACAATGAGAATCAGGGGCAAGACGTTCCGCCGGACCTCGTGGTGGTCCGCATCGACGATCCTGGCCTTCACTGCCGCCCAGGGAATCCCGCAGGCCATCGCACAGGACCTCGGTGAGGAGCGGAAGCGCACGATCGACGAGATCATCGTCACCGCGCAGAAGCGCGAACAGAATCTGCAGGACGTGCCCATCACGGTCACCGCGCTGTCCGGACAGCTCCTGCAGGACACGGGCGTGCGGGACATCAAGGACCTGACGCTCCTCACGCCCGGGCTCATCGTCACCTCGACGTCCAACGAGACGGTGACCACCGCACGCATCCGGGGCATCGGCACCGTCGGCGACAATCCGGGCCTCGAGTCCTCCGTCGGCATCGTCATCGACGGCGTGTACCGGCCGCGCAACGGCGTGAGCTTCGGCGATCTCGGCGAGATCGAGCGCATCGAGGTGCTCAAGGGCCCGCAGGGGACGCTCTTCGGCAAGAACACCTCGGCCGGCGTCATCAACATCATCTCGCGCCAGCCGGAGTTCAACTTCGGCGCGAGCGTCGAGCTCGGCGTCGGCAACTTCGGCAGTCTCGAAGGCTCGGCATCGATCACGGGACCGATCGCGCGTGACAAGGTCGCGGGCCGGCTGTACGTCGCCACGCGCGAGCGCGACGGCTTCTACGACGTGGTGACCGGCAAGGGACCGCGGACGGTGACCGAAGACTACGACCGCAGCTTCTACACGGTGCGCGGCCAGTTGCTGTTCACGCCGTCCGAGAACGTAAGCGTGCGCCTGATCGGCGACTACACCGATCGCGACGAGAACTGCTGTGCGGCCGTGCAGACGAACGTCGGCGCGAGCGGCGCGATCATCGACGCGCTGACGCCGGACGATCCCGGGGTCGCACGTCCCGCGGCGCCCTTCGACTGGGTCGCGTACTCGAACCGCCCGACGGACCAGAACATCGAGGACATGGGCCTGTCCGCGGAGGTCAACTGGGACATCGGTGACATGACGTTCACGTCGATCACCGCCTGGCGCAACTGGGAGACGGTCAACGGACAGGACTCCGACTTCTCCACCGCCGACATTCTGTGGCGCCCCACGAACGGCGACTTCGGCAACGAGTTCGACATCTTCAGTCAGGAGCTCCGCCTCGCAGGTCAGACGGGACGCATCAACTGGCTGGTCGGCGGCTTCTTCGCCAGAGAGGAGCTGAGGAACAACCTCGCGCTCCTCTACGGCAGCGACATGGAGGCCTACTACAGCCTCGCGGTCTCCGGGCTCCTGCAGGCGATGGGTCTCATCGAGCAGCCCAATCCGGCGTTCGTGGCGCAGATGACGCAGCGACCCTTCGGCACGTCGTACGTCGTCGGCGAAGGCGCACGCGACGTCTTCGAGCAGGACTCGAAGAGCTGGGCGCTCTTCACGAACAACACCATCGCGTTCACCGACGCGCTGGAGCTGACGATCGGCCTGCGGTACACGAAGGAGGAGAAGACGCTCGATTCCGTGTACCAGAACGTCGGGAGCAACGGAGAGGCGTGCGCCGCCTCACGCGCCCGGCTGGCGCAGATCGCAGCGCAGATTCCGAACGTCACCATTCCCGGCACGACGCTCAATCCGTTCGCCACGTACTACGGCCTCGGTTGCGCGACGTTCGCCGATCCGCTCTTCAACAATCTGGTCACTCACCAGGAGCTCGACGAGAGCGAGTGGAGCGGCACGGCGAAGCTCGCCTATCGCTTCACGGACGACGTGATGGCCTACGTGTCGTACGCGCGCGGCTACAAGGCGGGCGGCTTCAACCTGGACCGCGAGCGCACGAACAACAACCTGCCCAACTCCCCGCTGGCGCCTCCCATCCAGGCGGACCTGGACACGAGCTTCCCGAGCGAGCTGGTGGACTCCTACGAGCTCGGCGTGAAGACGCAGTGGGGCACGAGCCTGCTGTTGAACGGCGCCCTGTTCTATCAGGACTATCAGGACTTCCAGCTCAACACCTTCACGGGCATCCAGTTCGTGGTCACGTCGCTGCCGCAGGTGGTGTCGAAGGGCGTTGACATCGACTGGGTCTGGTTCGCCCCGAACACACGGCTGACCCTGCAGGGCGGCATCACGTATGCCGACACGAAGATCGAGGAGTACGGCGCCGCGCTCGCCTTCTTCCACCCGCAGCGAAAGGGCGATCGGCTGTCCTTCGCACCGGAGTGGTCGGGAAGCCTCGCTCTCACCTACGAGCAGCCGATCGCGGGCCGTTATCTCTGGCGCACCAACATCGGCGCAAAGCTCACCTCCGACTACAACACCGGATCCAACCTCGATCCGGGCAAGGCTCAGGATTCGGTGACACTGGTCAACGCGCGGCTCGGCTTCGGCGCGGACGACGGGAGCTGGATGGTCGAAGCGTGGGCGCAGAACCTCACCAACGAGGAGTACTACCAGGTGGTGTTCGACGCGACGCTGCAGACGGGCGTGCTCAATGCGTTCCTCGGCGCTCCGCGCACCTACGGACTCACGCTGCGCATGAACTTCTGAGCGCACCGTGCGCTCTGCATCCCGGAAGGGGCCCGCAGGACGCGGGCCCCTTCCGTTTCAGGCACACATCCTGCTGTCGCTGCTGATGCGATCGGTCCAACGGAGGAGCCATGCGCAAGGGAATGCCCGTGGCGGTGCTCGCCACGTTTCTGGCCGCAGGCCAGGCCGTCGGGCGGGAAACGGGGGAGCGCCTCACCTAAAGCTACCCCGAGCTCGCCAATTTTTCGAGCGACCCCGCGAAAATCACAACAAAAACACTGGGCGG
>QGVD01000142.1 GCA_003242685.1 Pseudomonadota bacterium
CTGGCGCTTGGCGACCTGGGGGGGGGTCGGGGGGCCGGCGCGCGGGCGAAGCTGCGCGAGGCGGGCGCGCTCGGTGAGCGCGCGCAGCGCATTGCGCTGAATGCGGAGCTGCTCGCCGAGATAGTGATGCGCCGACAACGCGTCCGCGACATCGCGGAACGCCGCCTGTATCGTCCGCTCGTAGCTCACCACCGCGAGGTTGCGCCGCACTTCCGCGAGCTCGAGATTCGAGCGCAGGCGTCCTCCGGTGAAGATGGGAACTGAGATGACGGGTGTGAACGACCAGGCACGGCTGCCCGAGTCGAACAGGCCGTCGAGCTCCGCGCTCGCGGTGCCGAGATCACCGGTCAGTGTGATTCGCGGAAAGAACGCCGCGCGAGCGGCACCGACGTTCGCATGCGCCGCGCGGAGCTGGTGTTCCGCCGCGATGATGTCCGGACGCAGAACGAGGAGATCCGAAGGCAGCCCGGCGCTCACGGGCTGCACCGGTTCGGTGTCGCGATCGAAGGTATCCGTGCGAGGCGGCAGGTCGACGGGTGCGCCCACCAGCAGCTCTATGGCGTGGAGATTCGTCGCGCGCGCCTGCTCGAGCTGGACGGCCAGCGACTGCGCCTGGGTGAGCAGCGTCTCGACCTGCATGAGCTCGAGCTGCGTGCTCGCGCCTTCCTCGAACCGTCTCCTGAAGATGCGGAACGATTCCTCCCGGGAACGCACGGTTCTCCTCGCGATCTCGAGCCGGCGATCCAGCTCGCGCTGGAAGAGCCATGCGTCGGCGACCTGTGCGACGAGGCTCACCGTGAACGCGCGACGCGAGGCGTCGGTCGCCAGATAGTTCTCGATCGCAGCAATGTCGAGACTGCGCACACGACCCCAGAAGTCGACTTCCCACGTCGATACGCCTGCCGCGACCTGGTAGGCGCTGCTCACGGTGGAGCGGCCCAGAATGCTGAGATCCGCAGGCGTTCGCCCACGGTCGCCGGCGGCATTGACGGCGACATTCGGGACACGGTCGGCGCGCTGGATGCCGCGCAACGCGCGCGCTTCCTGAACGCGAAGCACTGCAGCCTCGAGGTCGCGGCTGTTCTCGAGTGCCCGTTCGATGAGGCGCTGCAGCTCGGTGTCGACGAAGACGCCGCGCCACTCGACCGTTGCAGCCGGCTGACCGCTCGTGAGCGGCGCGTCGGCGGGGTAAGTGTCCGAAACCGGAAGCGCCGGCGGCTCATAACCCGGCGCCATGGACACGCAGCCGGAAAGCAGTGCGAGGACGATGAGCGCGAAGCATCGAGCCGCTGATGAGACCGTCGGAGGTCGGATGCTCACGTATCGTTTCGGCGCCATCTGACGTGCAATGCTCTCCGATCACACGGCTCACGGGCGTCCGCGGAAACCGAAGCGCAGGCCCCGCGAATGCCGCTATTGTTCTCCCGCTCCCGACAAACGGCGAGCGTGTCCGTTTCTCCGGCGGGAAACTTGGCAGTTCAGTGGTGGTCGTGAAGCGGCGTTACTGCAGAGCGCCGATCAGCAGATAGACACCTGCGCCGAGAAGCGCGATCACCCAGAGCAGATCGAGGTTGATCCACCCGCGCCGCAGGAAGGCGAGCCCTGCCCATTCGTACACTGCGAGGGCGATGGCGCCGGAGACGATCAGCATCGCGGCGGTGTGGACCGAGACGGCGGCGATCGCAGTCGTCAGCGAATGCGCCGCTGCCGGAACGTCGGCCATGTGATGCGCGTGCTCGTGTCCTGTCATTCCGATCGGCATCTCGAGCAGCACGGGCAGAAGCATGAGCCCCGCGCCGTGCGCGGTGGCCATCAGAAAGGACCATATCAGCAGCTGCATGCCGCCGACCTGCATGCCGCCGCGTGCGCGGTGGCGTGCGAGGAACCGGTACACACCGAAGCCGATGAGCGCGATCGCCGCCGCGACGCGCAGCAGTTTCATGTCGACGCTGAGCGTGCGCAGAAGACCCACGGCCGCGACGACGAGCGCGATCGACAGGGCATGGCCCGCAGCGATGGGAACCAGCGATCCGAGCAGCGCGGCACGGCTGCGCCGCTGCAGGCCGAGCGCAACGGCGAACAGCCATCCCATCGCAGGATTGATTCCGTGGAAGGCGCCCAGTCCTGCGAGCGCCAGCCATGACCATTCCGCTGTCACGTCCCCCGGTGCCGCGACGAGCTACCGCTCACGGATAGCAGAAGTTGTCGGACGAAGAGTCTCCGCCCTGCAGCCGGACCTGGTGCATGCGCATGCCGTCGCCTGCCGGAACGAAGAAGTCGGGATCGAGCGTCAGTCCACCGTCCGGGCCGACGTCGCACTTCACCATCCAGCCGTCGATGCCGTCGGGGTAGAACTGCTCGTCCCACGTGCGGTAGAGACCGTTCGTGAAGTACACGCGACGGCCGTCACGACTCACCTCGACCATCTGCGGCCCGCCGTTCACGGGGCCGGCGGCCGGATGAGGCGAGCGCTTCACGATGCCGCCCAGACGCACGGAGCCCGTGAGCTTCGGGCTGTGCGGATCCGATACGTCGTACTGGCGCATCTCGCCCGTGCCCCAGCACGAGACGTAGAGGAAGCGGTCGTCGAGCGAGAGATTGATGTCGGACACGAGCGGCGGCACCGCCTTGAAGTCCTTGAGAAGCGGCGGCAGCTCGTCGGGCTCGGCCGGCTCGGCAGGAATCTCGATGACCTTCTTCACCGCCCACCGTCCATTGGACCGATACCAGAGCCACACCGAGGACGAGAGGTCCTTGAGGCTGATCACCACGCCGGCGAAGCCGTACGACTTCGTCGGGTCGCGTGCCTGACGGAGCTCCAGAACGATCTGCTGCTCGGACCCGAGATCGAGCGCCTGCAGATGCCTGCGGCGGCGCAGATCCCAGAAGTGGAGCTGATGACCGTACTTCGATGCGAGGAGCAGCTCCGGCTGCAGACCGTTCTCGATCATGTTCGGAGTGCCCCATTCGCTCGTCACCTGAACGTCGTGGCCCAGGTGCCAGGCGAAGTCGTAGGCGAGGTACTGGGGTCCACGGTCCACTTCCCATTGTCCGAGCACGTCGAACGAATCGTGATCGAGCAGGAAGAGGCCGCCGGGACCTTCGCCGTCGGGCGCGCCCAGCGCGCTCACGAATATGCCTTCCGGTCCGCAGTGGAGCGTGTGCGGTCGCGAGTAGCCCGAGCGCCGGTGCACTTCCTCGGGCTCGATCACCTTGACGATCTCCGGTGCACGCGGCTCGGGCTTCGTGTCTAGAACGTGAATGCGCGAGGAGCGCAGCCCCGGGACGATGAGGTAACGCCGCTCCACGTGAGGATGCGGCGCATAGGGGCACAGCGCGCTGCTGCAGGCGTTCCAGCCGAAGTGATGCAGCTCGTCGCCCACGTTGGGCATCGGCGTGCGATGGATAA
>QGVD01000081.1 GCA_003242685.1 Pseudomonadota bacterium
CGTGCGGGGACCCCGCCGGTCGCGGGCCACGGGTTCGCTCTGGGGCGGGGCCTCGAAGGGCTGCGCCTTGGCTGAGCCGATGCAGGGAGGCCCGGCAAAGCGTGCCGGCTGGGCACCGGGCGCCACGACGCTCGCAGCTGCCGCACGGGCCGTTGCCCTGGTCGTCGGCAAGGGCCGGACGGCCGAGGTCGCGCTCCAGACCGAGGGAGCCGGCGCCGAGCGGTCGGCCGTCCGCGCGATCACGCTGGGGACGCTGCGCTGGTATCTGCGGCTCGTCCCCGCGATCGATTCGCTCCTGACCCGCCCCCGGACCGTTTCGCCCCTGCTCCGGGCGCTCCTCGCCGTGGCCGCGCACCAGGTCGAGTACTCCCGCAACGTGCCCCAGCACACCGTGCACGCGGCCGTCGATGCCGTCCGGGTGCTCGGGCAGCCCCGGGCTGCGGGGATGGTGAACGCCGTGCTGCGCCGCTTCGTTGCCGAGCGGGCGAGCATCTTCGAGCGGCTCGATACCGACGTTGTCGTACGGACGGCTCATCCCGGGTGGCTGGTCGAAGCGCTGGCCGAAGCGTGGCCGGAACGCTACGAAGCCATCCTCGCGGCGAACAACGCGCATCCGCCGCTGGTCCTGCGCATCGACGCAACACGCACGACGGTGGAGGAGTATCTGGAAGAACTGCAGCGTGCCGGTCTCGCCGGCCGGCCGCTCGGATTCGCGCCGCAGGCGATCGAGCTCGATCGACCCGTCGCAGTCGATGCCATTCCGGGCTTCGCCGAGGGACGGGTATCGGTGCAGGACGCCGGGGCGCAGCTCGCGGCGCATCTCCTCGATGCGGCGCGCGGCATGCGCGTGCTCGATGCGTGCGCTGCGCCGGGCGGCAAGACGAGCCACCTGCTCGAGCGCACGCCGGACCTCGCGGAGCTCGTTGCGGTAGACGTGGACGAATCTCGCATGGCGCGGGTGCGCGAGAATCTCGAGCGTCTGCGCCGAACCGCGCGGCTGTGCGTCGCGGACGTACGCAGGCCGGAGAGCTTCTGGGATGGACGCCCGTTCGATCGCATCCTCGTCGACGCCCCGTGCTCGTCGACCGGCGTCATCCGCCGCCATCCCGACATCAAGCTGTTGCGCCGTGCTGGGGATCTCGAAGGGCTCGCGGCGGTTCAGGGGGAGATACTCGCGGCCGCATTCCGCATGCTGGCCCCGGGCGGGCGTCTGCTGTATTCCACGTGCTCCGTGCTGCCCGTGGAGAACGACGAGGTCGTCCGCCGCTTTCTGGCCCGGGAGCCGACGGCCCGGTCGGTGCCACTGCCGCCGGCGGACCGGGTCGCACCCGGTGCGGCCGACCGCCCCTTCGGCATTCAGCTCCTCCCCGGAGCAGCAGCAGGCACGGACGGCTTCTATTATGCTTGTCTCGAAAAGACAACGGCCGGAACCTGAACCCCTCTCGTAGGGTCAACCGTTGCACTCATGCTACGTCGGGCGTTCATTCTCCTGCTCGCAGCGGCGCTCACGGCGTGGGGCGGGCCGGCCGGTGCCGATGCGCTCGACGGCGTGCTCGAGGTCCGGTCCGCGTACATCCACGTGGACAAGGGCGTCTTCCTGCTCAACGCGAGGATCGAGTACCCGATCAATCCGATGATCCATGACGCGCTCAAGGACGGCGTGACGCTGAGCTTCGATCTCGAAGCGCGCGTGGACCGTCCCCGCCGCTTCTGGTTCGACGCGACGGTCGTGAATCTGACGCTGCGCCGCGAGCTCTCGTATCACGCGGTGAGCGATCGCTACGTCGTGCGCGAGGTGCGCAGCGGGAAACAGGAGAGCTTCGCTACGCTCGCCGAGGCGCTCGAGTACCTCGGACGCGTGGACGACTGGCCGATCCTCGTCGAGCCCCAGCTCGGCAGCGGGAGCTACAGGATCAGTGTGCGCGCGGGCATCCGCCGCGGCCGGCTGCCCGCGTCGCTCCGCGCGTTGCTGTTCTGGACCGACGACTGGCACCGCGTGAGCGAGTGGTACTCATGGTCGCTACCGGTGTGAAGCCGAACTGGCGCGCCGTCGCGGTCGCCGTGATCTGGGCGGCCGCGGGCCTCGGCGCGCTGCTCCTGCTCGCGAAGAGCGTGCAGAACTCCGATCAGTTCAGCCGCGCGCAGCCGTGGATCCTGCTCCTCAACGTCATCGGGCTCGTCGCGCTCACGATCGTCCTCGCGCGCAAGCTCTGGCAGCTCGTGCGCGACTACCGCGGTCACGTGCCGGGCTCGCGGCTGACCGCGCGTACGGTGAGCATCTTCGGCGCACTCGTGGTGGCGCCGCTCCTCATCGTCTATCTCTTCTCGCTCGAGTTCATCAATCGCGGCATCGACAGCTGGTTCCGCACCGAGGTCAAGCAGGGACTGACAGACGCGCTGGTGCTCTCGAGAGCGGCCCTCGACGTGCGCCTGCGCGAGTACTCGCGCCGCACCGAGCAGCTCGCGCGTGCGCTCAGCGGCACACCGCGTGAAGGCATGCTGGCGCTCCTCGAAGAGGAGCGGCGCGCCACCTCGGCGCTCGAGATCGTGGTGTACGGCGAGCTGGATCGCGCGCTCGCCGCGACGAGCAACGAGCCCATTGAGTCGCTGCCGGCGCCGCCGCCCGCCGACCTCGTGCGTCAGGTGAATCAGCGCCACGTGTACGTCAGCCTCGAGCCGCAGTCGGGCGGGCAGTACCTCATCCGCACGGCGGCGCCGCTCGCCGATGTGCCGGGCGCCGCCGGCGTGCGCTACGTGGTCGCGCTGTATCCGGTGCCTCCGGAGATCGCCGCGCTCTCGGAGGCCGTGCAGCGCGCGTACTCCCAGTACGGCGATCTCGCCGCGCTTCGCGATCCGCTCAAGTACAGCTTCCGGCTCACGCTCACCCTGGTGCTGCTGCTCGCGATGCTCGCCGCGATCTACGGCGCGATCTTCTCGGCTCAGCGCCTGACGCGTCCGATCCAGGACCTGATCGCCGGCACGCGCGCGGTCGGCAAGGGCGACTTCGGCACGCGGCTGCCGCTGCCCTCGCGCGACGAGATGGGCTTTCTGGTCCATTCGTTCAACGACATGACGAAGCGCCTGCGCCGTGCGCGCGAGGAAGCGCAGCGCAGTCAGCAGGCCGTCGAGCGCGAGCGCGAGCGCCTCGCGATCATCCTCGCGCGCCTCTCGACCGGCGTGCTCGCGATCGACCGGCAGCTCACGGTGCGCATCGCGAATCAGGCGGCGGGCGCGATTCTCGGCGCGGATCTCTCGAGCGCCACCGGTCGTCCGCTCACGGAGCTCGCCGGCGGAAGCGCGCGGCTCGGGCAGTTCGTCGAGGCGATCACGCAGCGTTTCGCCGCGGGACGCGAGGAATGGCGCGAGCAGCTCGAGCTCGGCGGGGAATCGGGCCGGCGCACGCTGATGTGCGCGTGCACCCCGCTGCCGGTCGAGGAGGGCGACGTCGGCTACGTGATCGTCTTCGACGACATCACCGTGCTCCTGCAGGCGCAGCGCGATGCGGCGTGGGGCGAGGTCGCGCGCCGCCTCGCGCACGAGATCAAGAATCCTCTGACGCCGATCCAGCTCTCGGCAGAGCGCATGCGCCGCCGCTTCCTCTCGAGCATGAGCCCGCAGGATGCCGAGGTGCTCGAGCGCGCCACTCACACCATCGTGCAGCAGGTCGAGACGATGAAGCAGATGGTGAACGCGTTCAGCGAGTACGCGCGTGCGCCGGACATGAAGGTGGTGCGCTTCAGTCTCAACGCGCTCGTCGCGGAGGTCGCGGATCTCTACCGCTCGCACGAGCCGCGGGTCGAGATCCGCCTCGACCTCGACGAGCGCCTGGAGGCGATCGAGGCCGATCGCGGGCGCGTGCGCCAGATTCTCAACAACCTCGTGGTGAACGCGCTCGAGGCGCTCGAGTCGGTTCCGTCGGGGAAGCTCGAGATCTCGACGCGGCTCGAGACCGCCGCGGACGGCGCGCAGTACGCGGCGGTCACCGTGTGTGACAATGGGCCCGGATTCCAGCGCGAGCTGCTCGGCCGGATCTTCGATCCGTACGTGACGAGCAAACCGAAGGGAACGGGCCTGGGTCTTGCTATCGTGAAGAAAATCGTCGAAGAGCATGCCGGCCGCATCGACGCGGACAATCGTCCCGAAGGCGGCGCGCGCGTGCGCGTCGTGCTGCCGGTAGCGGACAGCACGCGGTCGGCGGGCGCCCGTGAGCGGCGCCCGGATCTGCGGAAGGAGAAGCGGGCATGAGTTCGGCACGCATTCTTGTGGTCGACGACGAAGCGGACATCCGCAGTCTCCTCAAGGAAATCCTCTCCGAGGAGGGGTACGAGGTGGACGTCGCCGCGAACGCGAGTCAGGCGCGCGCGTCGCGGGCGAGGCAGACGCCGGATCTCGTGCTGCTCGACATCTGGATGCCGGACGTCGACGGCATCACGCTGCTGCGCGAGTGGTCCTCCTCGGCCACCGACGGCTGTCCCGTGGTGATGATGTCCGGCCACGGCACGGTGGAGACGGCGGTCGAAGCGACGCGTCTCGGCGCGTTCGACTACGTGGAGAAGCCGCTCTCGCTCGCGAAGCTCCTGCGCACCGTCGAGCGCGCGCTCGAAGAGGGACGCCGCCGCCGTCAGTCCGGCAAGACCGTCGTTCCACCGCTGATGGTGCCGGTCGGCAAGAGCAAGCTGATGCAGCAGCTGCGGACCGAGCTGCAGCGGATCGCGGCCGACCCTTCCGCTGTGCTGCTCATCGGTGAGCCTGGAACGGGGCGCGAGGCCTTCGCGCGCTACCTGCACGAGCAGAGCCCGCGTGCGAGCCAGCCGTTCGTCACTCTGGTCGCGAGCAGCCTGCGCGACGCGGATGCGGAGCCGCAGCTCTTCGGACGGGAAGAGGGCGGCACGGTGGTTCAGAAAGGCCTCCTCGAGCAGGCGGCCGGCGGCACGCTGTTCATCAGTGAGCTCGAGGATCTGCCGCCGGGCGTGCAGCGCCTGCTCCTCGGCACGCTCGAGTCCGGCCGCTTCACGCGTCTCGGAAGCACCGAGCCGGTGGAGCTCACCGCACGCATCGTCTCGTCGGCGCAGCCGGGCATCGAGTCGCGGGCCGGTTCCGAGGGCGGTATACGGCGCGACCTGCTCGCGAGGCTCAACACCCTGATCGTGCGAGTGCCGCCGCTGCGCGAGTACGCGGAGGACGTCCCGGAGCTGCTGCGCTACTACGTCGAGCGCATGGTGGACGCGGAAGGCCTGCCGTTCCGGCGCTTCAGCGTCGCGGCCCAGAACCGCCTGCGGAACTATCCGTGGCCCGACAACGTGCGGGAGCTCAGGAATCTCGTGCACCGGCTGCTGATCCACGGCGGGCCGGAGGAGATCCGGCTCGAGGAGATCGAGCGGGAGCTCGCCGTGCAGGCGCCGCAGGGTGAGCCGCTGGTGAAGCAGGACCTCCTCGCGCTGCCGCTGCGCGAGGCGCGCGAGCAGTTCGAGCGGGCCTATCTCCAGCAGCAGCTGCTGCTCTGCAATGGCAAGGTCGGGCAGCTCGCCAAGCGCGTCGGCATGGAGCGCACGCACCTCTATCGCAAGCTCCGGTCGCTGGGCGTCGACTTCCGGAACATCAGCGAAGACTGAACCAGCGGCGGAACAATCGCTCCAGACTGCGCGCTCTTTGAATCAACTGACGCGGTAATCGCGCTGCGGCCGGTTTCCTGCGGTGGGCACTCGTCCGCCCGGGTACGAGTGCTCAGCGCTGGTCGGACAGGAGCTCCGTGCCTCGCACGAGTCGGCCGTCGGGCAGGAACGCCAGCTCACTGGCAGGGAACGCTGCCTCGGTGAGCGTACGGAGGAGCTCCAGCGCCTGCCGCTGCGGGTCCGGCTGAGGACCGCCGGGCCGGATCTGGATCATCGACTCGATCCGCCCGTCGAGGAAGCGCCCCTCGGCGTCGACGCGGGCGAAGAGGATCGGCGCGAGGCCGCGCTGTCCCTCGACGCTGATGCCGTAGTAGGTGGCGAAGTTGCCGAGGCTGTAGGCGATCAGCCGGTCCCGATACAGCTCGATCGGACGCACGACGTGCGGGCCGTGGCCGAGCACCAGATCAGCGCCCGCGTCGACCATGGCGCGCGCGAACTCGACGACGTCGCCGCGATCCTCCTCGTAGAAGTACTCGCGCGCGAAGGGCAGGAGCTCGGCGCCTTCGCCTTCCGCGCCGCCGTGGAAGGAGACGATCACGACGTCGTGGCCGCGTGCGAGCTCCTCCACGATCTCGATCGCGCGCGGCAGGTCGTTGAGCTGGTGGGTCCCGACGTTCGGCGCGAACGCGACCAGCGCCACCTTCAGGTCCTTCACCACCCAGCTCGCGATGTCGCCCTCGCGGCCGGAGTGGTGGATGCCGACCGCGTCGAGCGCCTGCATCGTCGAATCGCGCCCGATCTCGCCGAAATCCGCCGCGTGATTGTTCGCGAGGCTCATGACGTCGAAGCCGGCGTCGCGCAGATACTGCGCGTAGCGGGTCGGCGTGCGGAACACGAAGCACCCCGTCCTCGACTTGCAGCGCTTCACGGGCTCGCCGCCGTCGAGCAGCACGCCCTCGAGATTGCCGAACGCGATGTCGGCGGCGGAGAGCAGGGGCGCGGCGTCCTTCAGGAATCCCACGCCATCGTCGTCCGGGAGGATGTTCTCGGGATAGTCGGTCCCGAGCATGACGTCGCCGACCGCGGCGATCGTGAGCTCCTGGGCGGGCGCAGATTGTTCGGGAACGGGCTCGGGCACCGGCTCCGGGGCAGGCGGCGGTGCGCGGCGCGGCTCGCCCGCACAGGCTGCGAGCAGCACGGTGACCAGGATGACCGCGAGAGCGCGGCCGGATGGGAGCGTGCGCAGGAAGCGCTCAGTCGCCGACGCGGATGACCAGCACGTCGACTTCCGCGGCCTGGAGCTGGTTGCGCAGACGGTTGAGCTCACCGAGATCGCCGATCGGTCCGATGCGCACACGATGCCATACGTCGTTGTCGACGGCGACCCGCTGGACCTTCGCGTCGATCCCCTGCAGCGCGAGCTGCGCCCGCACCCGCTCGGCGTCGCGCAGATTGCGGTACGAGCCGGCCTGCAGCACGTAGACGCCGGGACGTTCGATGCGGGAAGCCGGCACATCGCGCCTGACCTCGCGCTCCTTCTCGGGGACCACCACCTCGAACTTCGGCAGCATCTCGTAGAAGTCGTACTGCGCGGCCGGGTCGGCGTCGGGCTCAGGGGCTGCCGCCTCGGCCGTCTGCACCGGGCGCCGTGGCTCGGGGCGGACGTCCTCGGCGGTCTGCTCCTGCACGCTGCGCGCGTAGAGAAACACTCCGCTCGCCAGCACGATGCCGACCACCACGCCCGTGCCGAAATCGCGCAGCCGCGCGAACTCGATCTGCGAGCGCCGCGTCTTCTTGTAGTCGCGCACGGTGAGCGGATTCCGGGTCACATCGTCTCCGGCGCCGAGACGCCGAGGAGCGTGAGGCCGTTGCGCACGACCTGCTGCACGCCGAGAACCAGCGCAAGACGTGCATTGCGCAGCCGTGCGTCATCGACGATGAACTGCTCGGCGTTGTAGTAGGTGTGGAATGCGTTCGCGAGCTCGCGCAGGTAGTGCACGAGCGCGTGCGGCGCGCGATTGACCGCGGCCTGCTCCACGACTTCGGGGTAGCGCGACAGCGCGCCGAGCACGGCCTGCTCGTGGCTGGTCGTGAGCAGCGCGACGTTCTCGAGGCCCGCCTTCCGGTCGAACTCGAGCCCGCGCGCGGCGAGCTGCTTGAGCACGCTCGCGACGCGCGCGTGCGCGTACTGGATGTAGTACACGGGGTTCTCGTTCGTGCGCGACTTGGCGAGCTCGAGGTCGAAGTCGAGGTGCTGGTCGTGGCTGCGCATCAGATAGAAGAGCCGGCACGCGTCGTTTCCGACCTCCTCGCGCAGCTGCCTGAGCGTCACGAACTGCGCCTCGCGCTTGCCCATCGGGATCTTCTCACCGCCGCGGAATAGGCTCACGAACTGGATGAGCGGCACTTCGAGGCAGTCGGGCGGCTCGCCCATCGCGGCGAGACCCGCGCGCACGCGCGCCACGTAGCCGTGGTGATCGGCGCCGAGGACGTCGATGAGCCGCTCGAAGCCGCGCTCGCGCTTGTCGAGGTGATAGGCGATGTCGGAGGCGAAATAGGTCTTCTGCCCGTTCTCGCGTACGACGACGCGGTCCTTCTCGTCGCCGAACTCGGTGGCGCGGAACCACACCGCACCGTCCTTGCGGTAGAGCCTGCCCTGCTGCTCGAGGCGCTCGAGCGCACGGTCGATGGCGCCGCTCTCGGCGAGCTCACGCTCGGAGTACCAGCGGTCGAAGGTCACGCCGAACTGCTCGAGGTCGTCGCGGATGTCGGCGAGCATCGCCTCGAGCGAGATGTCGAGCACGCGGCGGAAACCGTCCGCTCCGATGAGCGCTCGGGCGCGCTCGATCAGCGCGTCGACGTGACGGTCCTTGTCGCCCTCGGGCTCATCGGGCGGGACGTCGGCGAAGACGTCGGCGGCCGGGCGATGCAGCTCGCGGCCCACCGCGGCCTGCACCCGCTCGGCGATCTCACGCACGTAGTCACCGCGGTAGCCGTTCGAGGGAAACGCGAGTCGCTCTCCGCACAGCTCCAGATAGCGCAACCAGCTGCTCACCGCGAGGATGTCCATCTGGCGGCCGGCGTCGTTGATGTAGTACTCGCGATGCACGGCGAAGCCGGTCGCCGTGAGCAGGTTCGCCAGCGTGGCGCCGTAGGCCGCCTGCCGGCCATGACCGACGTGCAGCGGGCCGGTGGGATTGGCGGACACGTACTCGAGCAGCACCCGCTGGCCCTGCCCGAGGGTGCTCTCGCCGTAGCGGGCGCCCAGCTCGTGGATGCGTGCGAGCTCGCGCGCGTAGGCGTCGGGAGAGAGGAAGAAATTGATGAAGCCCGCCCCGGCCACCTCGGCACGCTGCACCAGGGGGCTCGCGGGCAGTGCCGCCACGATGGCCTGCGCGAGCTCGCGCGGATTGCGCTTCGCCGCCTTGGCCAGACGCAGCGCGACGTTCGTGGCGAAATCGCCGTGCTGGGCGTCACGCGTACGCTCGACCGTCACCGTGGCGGGGTCGGGCGGTGTGGAAAACTGCGCGGCGAGTCTCTGCAATGCCTCGCGCAGAAGCTGCTCGATCTGCTGCTTCAAGGTGAGGAAATCCGTCGGCTGGAGAGCGCGCAAGTCTAACCGATGACGGGCCGCGACGTGTCTGTCCCGTGGGCCCGCCGGCCCGGCCGGGGCGTCAACCGCCCGGCCGCTGCCGCGTTCTTCCCACCATCAGCAACCCACGGAGAGATCGTTCATGAAGAGTCTATCTGCGGCAGTCCTCCTGGCACTCGCCCCGCTGGCCGTCGTCGCTGCCGAGCACGATCGGCCCGCGCCCGGTCCCCTCGGACACTTCGACACCGACCGCGACGGCGTCATCACCCGTGACGAGGCGCAGGCCGCTGCGAACGAGCACGTGAACCGCTTCTTCGAGCGCTTCGACGCCGACAAGGACGGCGTGGTCACGCGCGACGAGATGCGGCAGGCGCGTGAGCAGCGCCGCGCGCAGATGCGGGAGCGGTTCGAGAAGCGCTTCGCCGCCGCGGACGAGAACGGCGACGGGAGCCTCTCGAAGGCCGAGGCGGAGAAGAGCATGCCGATGGTCGCACGCAACTTCGAGCGCCTCGATCAGAACGCCGATGGCGGTGTGACGCTCGAGGAGCTGAAGGCGCAGGCCGCGAGGCGCCATCGCGGCAGACGCTGATCTTCCGCGGCTCGTAGCCCCACCCTGCGGGTCCGCATCCTGACGTGAGGATGCGGACCCGCATCTTGCGCGCAGCGCTCTCCCACGCGCATGCTGCGCGCCCATGTCCCTCGACAGTCGCGGACTCGCAAACAGAATCCTGCTGGGACTGGGTATAGGCGCGGCGGCCGGAGCGCTCACGCTCCTCTTGGGCAGCGTCTTTCCCCCACTCCTTTCAGGCGCACGCAGCGTCGCGACACACGTGCTCGATCCGCTCGGGCAGGTGTTCCTGCGGCTGCTGTTCTTCGTCGTCATCCCGCTCGTCTTCAGCTCGCTCGCGGGCGGCGTGCTGCAGCTCGGTGACGTGCGGCGTCTCGGTCCTCTCGCCGGGCATGCGTTCCTGCTGTTCTTCCTCAACATGGCAATCGCCGTCGCGCTCGGCCTGCTGATGATGAACGCGCTCGATCCCGGCGGCCGGCTGGATGAGGCCACTCAGAGCCGGCTGATGAGCGAGTACGGCGGCGCGGCACAGCAACAGGTGGCGCGTCAGGCGCAGACGCCAGACATGACGCCGATGACGTTCGTCGACATGTTCATGCCGCGGAATCTCCTCGGCGCATTCGTCGGCAACAACCGCAATGCGCTGGGTGAGGTGCTGCCGCTCATCCTGTTCGCGATCCTGCTCGGCGTCGCGGGCATGAGGCTCGCGCCGGAGAGGCGCCAGAGGCTGCAGGAGGGGCTCGAGACGGTGACGGAGCTCATGACCGGCATCGTGCACTTCGCCCTGCGGCTCGCGCCCTATGCCGTGCCCGCGCTCATCTACAGCGTGGTCGTGAAGATCGGCTTCGACATCCTCGTCGCCCTCGGCCTCTTCGTGCTCGGCTGCGGCGCGGTGATGCTGCTGCACCTCTTCGGCACGCTCTCCGTGTGGATTCGTGCCTGGACGGGCTGGCGGCCGGTCGCCTTCTTCCGCGAGATCCGCGACGTGCTGATCACTGCCTTCTCGACGAGCTCGAGCAGCGCGACTCTCCCGACTGCACTTGCCGCGGCGCGCGAGCGGCTCGGCATTTCTCCGCCGACCGCCGGATTCGTGCTGCCGCTCGGCGCGACGGTGAACATGAGCGGCACCGCGCTCTACGAAGGCTGCGTCGTGCTGTTCGTCGCGCAGATCTTCGGCGTGGATCTCGGGTTCACGCAGCAGATCATTCTGCTCGTTCTCGCGGTGCTGTCCGCCGTCGCGGTCTCCGGCATTCCGGGCGGATCGCTGCCGCTCATCGCGGGGCTCCTGGTCACTTTCGGCATTCCGCCGGAAGGGATCGGTATCGTGCTCGGCGCCGACCGGCTGCTCGACATGATGCGCACGACCGTGAACGTCGGCGCGGACATCGTCACGGCGACGATCGTCGACGAGCGCGTGCGCCGCGACGCGCGCTGACATCCGGATCGCTTTCCGCGACGGTCAGAAGAGCTCGATGGGATCGACATCGAGCGCCCAGCGCACGCGCCGCGAGCTCCTGAGCTGCTCGATCTGCGGCAGCCACGCGTCGAGGAAACGATGCAGCGCCGTGCGGTCGGGGCTCTCGACGAGAAGCTGTGCGTGATAGCGGCCGGCGCGCCTCGCCATCGCCGCGGGCGCAGGTCCCAGGATGCGCACGTTTTTCGGTACCTGTGCGACCGCGCGTGCCTCCTCGAGGAAAGTGATCGCATCCTGCGCGTTGCGCGCCGACGTACGGACCGCCGCGAGACGACAGTACGGCGGCCACGAGGCCTGCGCGCGTTCGGCGAGCGCGGTGCGTGCGAATCCCTCGTAGCCTTCGGTCAGGAGGCTCCGCAGCAGCGGATGCTCGGGGAATTCGGTCTGGATCAGCACTTCGCCTGGCCGCGTGCCGCGTCCCGCGCGTCCCGCGACCTGCACGATCGTCTGCGCGAGACGCTCGGGAGCGCGGAAGTCCGTGCTGAAGAGTCCCTGGTCCGCATTGAGCACCACGACCAGCGTGACGTTCGGGAAGTCGTGACCCTTCGTCACCATCTGCGTGCCGACCAGGATGCGCGCCTCGCCCGAGGCCATGCGGCTCATCGCGGCTTCCATGTCGCCGCGCCGGCGCACGACGTCGCGGTCGAGGCGCACGAGCGGCACGTCCGGGAACAGCTCGGCGAGCGTTTCCTCGATGCGCTCCGTGCCCTGTCCCACCGGCTTCACGCCGAAGCCGCACTGCGGACAGCGCTCGGGAAGCGGCGCGTCGGCGCCGCAGTGATGACAGCGCAGCCGTCCTGCCGCGCGGTGCACGGTGAGGCGCGCGTCGCAGTCGCGGCACGGTGCGATCCAGCCGCACGCAGTGCACAGCAGTGTGGGCGCGTAGCCGCGGCGGTTGAGGAAGACGAGCACCTGTCCGTCTTCGCGCAGATGACGCTGGATCGCCTCGACGGCAGGCGTCGAGATGCCGTTGCGTACGGCGCACGTCCGCAGGTCGATGAGCGACATGCGCGGCGGCTCGGCCTGTGTCGCGCGCCGCGGGAGCGTGAGGCGCACATAGCGCCCCTTGATCACGTTGTGCAGGGTCTCGAGCGCAGGCGTCGCCGAGCCGAGCAGGACCGGCACGCCCGCGCGCCGCGCCCGCACGACGGCCACGTCGCGCGCGGAGTAGTGAAAGCCTCCTTCGTGCTGCTTGAACGACGCGTCGTGCTCCTCGTCGACGACGATGATCCCGAGGTCGGGCACCGGCGCAAACACGGCGGAGCGGGTGCCGATGACGATGCGCGCGCGGCCGCTGTACGCGTCCCGCCAGGCGACGAGCCGCTCGTGATCGGTGAGCCCCGAATGCAGCACCGCGATCGGCGTCTCGAAGCGCGCGCGGAAGCGGCCGACGAGCTGCGGTGTGAGCCCGATCTCCGGCACCAGCACCAGCGCACGCTGCCCGCGCGCGAGCGCGCGCTCCACGGTGCGCAGGTAGACCTCGGTCTTGCCGCTGCCCGTCGAGCCGTGCAGGACGAACACGCCGAAGCGGCCCATCGACTCGCACACCGCTTCGATGGCCGCAGCCTGCTCGGCGCTCGGGACGAGATCGCTCGGAAGCACGCGGAAAGGCTCTTCGGCGACGGTCTCCGGCTCGTCGCTCGATGCGATCCAGCCGCGCGCAACGAGCGGGCGCGCCGCTGCGCGCCAGTTGGGATCGAGCTCGGCGAGCCGTTCGGCCGTCGCGCCGCCCATCTCGATGAGCCGCGAGAGCAGCTCGCGCTGACGCGGAGCACGACGCGGCTCACCGCGCTCGAAAGCCGCCTGACCTTCCGCCGTGACGGCCCAGCACTCGCTCGTCGCCGTCGGCGCCGCGCCGAGCCGCAGCGCCTTGGGCAGCGCGGCGGCGAGCACTTCGCCGATCGCGTGGTGGTAGTACTCGGCCGCCCAGCGCACGAGCTCGAGGGCGGCGGCATCCATGACGGGGTGCGAGTCGAGGATCTCGATGACGGGCTTGAGCTTCTCCGGCGGAACGTCCGACGAGTCGGCCGTCTCCATGACGAGCCCGATGGAGCGGAAGCGCCCGAACGGCACGCGCACGCGCATGCCCGGCCGCAGCTCCCTGTGGGCATCCGCCGGCACGCGGTAGTCGAACAGCCGGCGCAGGGGCACGTCGAGCGCCACGCGCACGATCGGCTGCGCGCTCGAAGCCTGGGGCTCGGAAGGCGATGCGCTCACAAGTGGTTGAATCTGCAGGGTTTGTCGGGCGCGCAGGCGGCGTCAACCGGTCGGCCGCAGGCGCGTTGTACGGGACATGAGCGCCTCTGCTACGCTCGCGGCCGTTTATAGCATGCCGGCTCCATCGGCCGGCGAGACAGTCGTGCCCGATTCGCGCACCTACGACCGCTCTCGCGCGCTCGACCGCTTCCTCGCCGAGATCGAGGTCAGGGCGTTCCGGATCGCACAGATCGCCCTGCGCAACGAGGACGATGCACTCGACGTCGTGCAGGACGCGATGCTGCGGCTCGCACGTGCCTATGCCGACCGCCCGCCGGAGGAGTGGAAGTCGCTCTTCTACCGTATCCTCGAGAACCGTATCCGCGACGTGCAGCGCCGCCGCAGCGTGCGCTCGCGTTTCATGGCGTGGCTCCCCGGACGGCAGAACGATCCCGAGGACGAGCCGGATGATCCGATCGCGGACGCGCCGAGCGAGGAGCCGTCGGTGGTTCAGCGGCTGCAGCTCGACGAGGCCATCGGTGTGCTCGAGGAGGCGCTGCGCGAGCTGCCGCGAAGACAGCAGCAGGCCTTTCTCCTGCGCGCGCTCGAAGGGCTCGACGTGGCGGAGACGGCGCGCGCGATGGGCTGTTCCGAGGGCAGCGTGAAGACACACTATTTCCGCGCCGTGCAGAGTCTGCGCGCGCGGCTGGGAGACACGTGGCCATGAACGGGAGCGACGGACGGACGACGCAGTTCGAGCAGCGCGTGCGCGCCCTGCTCGAGGAGAGCGTTGCGCGTGTCGACCATCGGGTGCGTGCGCGCCTCAGGGCCGCGCGCAGGGCAGCCGTGGAAGAGGCGGCCCGCGCACCTCGTGCGCCCTGGTGGCGCGCTCTCACGCTGCTGCCGACTGCCGGCGCGGTCCCCCGGGGGCGGCGCGGGGCGCGCGGGCTGTGACGCGGCGGGGGGGGCAGGACGGTGCGCGCACCGGGGGGGGGGCGGGGGGGTTCG